>NZ_JBGONI010000011.1:0-60250 GCF_041439035.1 Vibrio sp. 1F263
CCGATAGTACCAACGTTTACGTGCGGTTTCGTACGTTCAAATTTTTCTTTAGACACAATCGTGTTCCTTCCTAGTTATGATTCGCCACGTTCATTATTGAGCGAGACGCGCCAGAAATTGCTATTTTATGCGCCAACTCTCGTTAGCGCAATATTTGGACGCATTGTTCTTTCAAAAAATGAAAAAATTGCGTCCCTTTTGTTTAACCACGCTCTGCAATGATTGCATTAGCAACATTTTTTGGCACTTCAGCGTACTCACTAAACTCCATAGAGTAAGAAGCACGACCTTGTGTCGCAGAACGTAAATCAGTTGCGTAACCGAACATGACAGACAACGGAACTTGTGCACGAATTATCTTCAGGCCAGCTGTCCCCTCGTCCATACCTTCGATGATGCCGCGACGACGGTTAATATCGCCAACAACGTCACCCATCCAGTCTTCTGGAGTAGTTACTTCAACTTTCATCATAGGCTCAAGCAAAACTGGTTGCGCTTCTAGTGCACCTGTTCTGAAAGCCATAGAGGCAGCGATTGTAAACGCCATCTCACTTGAATCTACTTCATGGTAAGAACCATCATATAGTGTAGCTTTGATATCCAAAACTGGATAGCCCGCTAATACACCATTGTTCATTTGCTCTTCAACGCCTTTAGCGACAGAGGTAATGAACTCTTTTGGCACGATACCATTGGCAATTTCATCTACGAAGACAAAGCCTTCACCGGCTTCTGATGGTTCCAGTTTCAGCCACACGTGACCGTACTGTCCTTTACCACCATGTTCGCGGATAAATTTACCTTCAGCTTTCGCTGTACCACGAATGGTTTCACGATAAGCAACTTGCGGATTACCAACGTTGCAGTTCACACTGAATTCACGCTTCATGCGGTCAACGATGATATCTAAGTGCAGTTCACCCATACCAGAGATTAGTGTCTGGCCAGTCTCGTCATCCGTTTCAACACGGAACGATGGATCTTCTGCCGCTAGCTTACCTAACGCGATAGTCATTTTATCTTGATCAGCTTGAGAGCGAGGCTCTACAACGATCTGAATAACTGGATCTGGGAATTCCATACGTTCAAGAACAATTTTATGGTTCTGATCACATAGAGTTTCACCAGTAGTAACATCTTTAAGGCCGATAATGGCTGCGATGTCACCTGCTCGTACTTCTTTTACTTCTTCACGCTTGTTTGAGTGCATTTGAACAATGCGCCCTAAACGTTCACGTTGTTTCTTCACAGAGTTGTAAGCTGTTTTACCGCTTTCAACAACACCAGAGTAAACACGGATGAAAGTTAAAGTACCAACAAATGGGTCTGTTGCAATTTTAAATGCTAGCGCTGAGAACGGTTCTTTGTCGTCTGCATGACGCTCTGCTTCGTTCTCGTCTTCATCGATACCTTTAATTGCAGGTACATCGACAGGAGAAGGAAGGAAGTCAACAACTGCATCTAGAACAGCTTGTACACCTTTATTTTTGAATGCACTACCACATGTAGCAAGTACGATTTCATTATTAAGGGTACGAGTACGAAGACCTTGTTTGATTTCAGCTTCTGTTAGTTCACCTTCTTCAAGGTACTTATCCATCAGCTCTTCATTTGCTTCTGCAGCAGCTTCAACAAGTTCTGTACGATATTCTTCAGCCATTTCTTGCATGTCTGCAGGAATATCTTCGTACGTGAAAGTCATGCCTTGGTCAGCTTCGTT
Organism: Vibrio sp. 1F263; assembly: GCF_041439035.1. NCBI lineage: Bacteria > Pseudomonadati > Pseudomonadota > Gammaproteobacteria > Vibrionales > Vibrionaceae > Vibrio > Vibrio sp. 1F263. Next base: position 1,721 of record NZ_JBGONI010000011.1, read on the forward strand.
CCAGTTAATCGCCTTCATCTTGATAAGATCGACAACGCCTTGGAAGTTTTCTTCAGCACCAATGTTCAGTTGAATTGGAACAGGAGTTGCGCCTAGGCGATCCTTGATCTGTTCAACTACACGCAAGAAGTCTGCGCCTGTACGGTCCATTTTATTAACGAAAACCATACGTGGAACTTGGTATTTATCAGCTTGACGCCATACAGTCTCTGACTGAGGTTCAACACCAGATGAGCCACAGAACACAACAACTGCACCATCAAGTACACGCAGAGAACGTTCTACTTCGATTGTGAAGTCAACGTGCCCCGGAGTGTCGATGATATTAATACGGTGGTCAGAGTACTGAGCTTCCATACCACGCCAAAACGTAGTAGTTGCTGCTGAAGTGATCGTAATACCGCGCTCTTGCTCTTGCTCCATCCAATCCATGGTTGCTGCACCATCGTGAACTTCGCCGATTTTGTGAGAAAGACCGGTATAGAACAGAATACGTTCACTTGTGGTTGTTTTACCTGCATCTACGTGAGCAACGATACCGATATTACGGTATTGCTCAATAGGAGTTTTACGAGCCACGGTTGAATCCTCTTATTAGAGACTTAGGGACTATTGCTATGTCTAGATTATGCGCTAGAAGCGATACTTCGCTAAAAAGTGCTTGCCCTAGAAATAGCAATAGTTCCTAGCATAAGCATAGGAACTAAAGAAGTGCTGCAAGGAAACTTGCAGCACTAAAAAGGTATTACCAGCGGTAATGTGCGAACGCTTTGTTTGCGTCAGCCATACGGTGAACGTCTTCACGTTTCTTAACCGAAGTACCTTTGTTCTCAGACGCGTCTAGCATTTCAGCAGCTAGGCGTTGAGCCATAGATTTTTCACCACGCTTACGCGCAGCTTCAACTACCCAACGCATAGCAAGAGCGTTACGGCGAACCGGACGAACTTCTACAGGTACTTGGTAAGTTGAACCACCCACACGGCGAGATTTAACTTCTACCGCTGGACGAACATTTTCAAGAGCTTCTTCAAATACAGCTAAGTGATCTTTACCAGATTTCTCAGCCATAACTTCTAGTGCAGTGTAAACAATCTTCTCTGCAGTAGATTTTTTTCCGTCAACCATAAGGATGTTAACGAATTTTGCCAGCAGCTCAGATTTGAACTTAGGATCTGGAAGGATCTTACGCTGGCCTATTACGCGACGACGTGGCATGGAATTTCTCCGTTGTCTTCTTCAGGTTTTTTCCAAAACTTTTCAGAATAATAAATAAATAGTGTTTGGCCTTACTTAACGCTTTCTTTTAAAAAAAAGACGCATTAAGACTTAGGACGTTTCACACCATACTTAGAACGACCTTTCTTACGGTCGTTAACGCCTGCACAGTCAAGTGCACCGCGAACAGTGTGGTAACGCACACCTGGTAAATCTTTAACACGACCACCACGGATAAGAACAACACTGTGTTCTTGAAGGTTATGACCTTCGCCGCCGATGTATGAAGTAACTTCAAAGCCGTTAGTTAGACGAACACGACATACTTTACGTAGTGCTGAGTTCGGTTTTTTTGGAGTAGTAGTATATACGCGAGTACATACACCACGTTTTTGTGGGCACGCTTCTAGTGCAGGCACGTTGCTTTTAACAACCTGCTTTACACGAGGAGTACGTACCAACTGGTTAATAGTTGCCATTAACTAGCTCCTGATTTACTTGAAAGTAAGCTTGATGAAAAATCTAGCCCTATTACACATAGTGTAAATAGGGACGCAAAATTCTATTCAGCAGTGGGATGTGTGTCAAGAAATATACAGATCTTTTTTAGCCGTCTAGAGCTCAGGATGGTCTTTTTTTAACCACACTGATAAAATGCAGCTACCAAGTGACTGATTTGTCGTTCAAAACAGTCAGTTTTACGAATCCATCGAAGTCCACTTGATCCAGGGTGCTTGAAGCAAGTTGTTGTAAACCTCGACTATAAAGATCTGTTTTTAATACCGACACATGTTTAACGGTGGAGATTTGATTGAATAACTCATGATTTGGAAGGCAAACATACACCGCATCTTCAACCAAAAGGATATGGTCCTTTTGTTGCGAGTACATCAATGCAAGCTTGAGTTTGTCTACTGATTTTACAATATGAAGCATAACGTTCCCTAGAAAGTCAGTATTTTTTGGCTCTGAGCTAACTTCTGCGTCAACTCATTCATTTCTAGCGCAGTCACATCGATCAGTAAGTTATCAGTCGAGAGACCAAACTGATTGAGGCTATGTTGACACACGTAAACCTGCTCGATGTCGTAGAGGTCCATAAGCTTGAATGCAGAAATATAGTCACGTGATAAGGATTCATCAGGCTGTTGCGCTTTGAGAAGCTGTGTAACGCCATCACCGACAAAGAATACGCTGATGTCTTCACTGTAAGCTGAAGCCGCTAACAATGCGTCTAGCCCTTCCCTACCTGCAGCCGTTGTATGAGGAAAGCTGTTAAATATAAATGCTAATGTGCTCAAAACTGGACAACCCTATCTTGCGTCAGAAGTGCTTCAGATAAACTCCCTAAGCCTGCTTGGGTAAACCCTGTCGCCAAGTTAGAGGCAATTAATTGATGTTGCGCCGCTTCTTCAGTGCTGATAACTCCACGCCTTAGCGCAGCAGCAACACATGTCTCTAGGCTAACATTGTGCTCGTCCGCCAGTTTTTGCCAAGCGGCAGCTAAGTCAAATTCATCATTAGCCGGCACAGTAATGCCAGAGCCATTACTGACGCCGTCTTGATAGAAGAACACACTGTGAAGTTTGTGGCCCTGTTTCAATAGAGCCACAGCAAACTGATAAGCACTTCTTGCGGATTGTGACCCGTAAACGGGTCCATTAACTAAGAGTGTATAGCTTAACAACCCTCTTCATCCTCTGTTTTACGTTGACGGATGTACAAGTACACTGTGTGCTTAGAGATATTCAATCGCTCAGCAACGCGGTTAATCGCGTCTTTGATGTCGAAAATACCTTTGTCGTATAGCTCCATCACGATTTGGCGATTTTTGGTGTTGTTCGATACAGATTTGTCTGCATTGATTTCTTCAATCGTGCGTTCAACCGTTTGATCGACAAGTTCTTCAACATCACTAGCAAAGTTAACAGATGACGCAGCTTCGTCCGCGTCTTGCGTAGGCATGAAAGATTGCAGCACTTGTGAGAATGGCGCATCTAAGTTCACGTTAATACACAGTAAGCCAATCACTCGGTCTTCACCATTGCGGATAGCAACCGTGATCGACTTCATTAGTACCCCGCCTTTAGCGCGAGTAAAATATGAACGAGAGAAGTTACGCTTAGAACCTTCAATATCTTTCAACATCTTCAATGCAAGATCTGTGATTGGCGAACCAACCTGACGGCCTGTATTTTCACCATTGGCAATTTTAATCGCTGAAGTATTGAGGTCTTCTAAAGAGTGTAAAACGATTTCACAAAACGGACCGATCAGACTCGCAATACCATCAACTACGGCCTCATAAGATCTTAGGATAATTTTATCGTGTTCACTGAATGGCATGACATGGACTGATTCCATTTCGAGTAACATGTCCGCATTGACTGTTTCTGTAGTAGTCACTTATTCCTTACCTTCGTGTGAAAAATCAACAAATTTATGTAAGTTTATCAGAAAATTTTAATTGCACACCTAGCTAACATTGCAACTAGTGATTTAGAACAAGTTTAAAAATCAAATACTCATATTCAAGTCATAAAAAAAGCCTAACTTAAAGTTAGGCTTTTTATTCAATCAACGTATTTTAGTACGAGGCTTTTAATCGATATTATTGTGCAGGAGCTGCTTCAGCGTTATCGATGTTTAGTAGTTCTACTTCGAATACTAGCGTTGAGTTAGCTGGAATAGTCGGTGTATCTTGCTCACCGTATGCTAGCTCTGGCGGGATAACGAACTTGTACTTAGAACCCACTTGCATCAGTTGTACACCTTCAGTCCAACCTGGGATTACGCGGTTTAGTGGGAATGTTGCTGGTTCGCCACGATCGTAAGAGCTGTCGAACTGAGTACCGTCTGTTAGCGTACCTTTGTAGTGTACTTGAACCGTATCAGTGTCTTTTGGAGAAGCGCCTTCACCAGCCGTCATTACTTGGTAAAGTAGACCAGATTCAGTTTGCTTAACGCCTTCAGTTTTAGCGAACTCAGCGCGGAAGTCATCACCCGCTTTCTTCACTTCTGCAGACTTTTCTGCCGCTTGTGCTTGCATCGTTTCAGCAACACGCTTGTCTAGAGCTTCAAGAGCTGCACGAGTCTCTTCTTCGTTAAGTGCCGTCTTCTCTGCGAATACGTCTTCGATACCTTGAAGAACCATCGCTTTGTCTAGGTTAATACCTAGCTCGCTTGGCTTATCAATGCTTGTGCTTAAGTAGTTAGCGAAAGATACACCGATTGCGTATGCCGCTTTGTCATCTTCTGTTTTAAAGTTTACTGCTGCAACTTTAACTTCTTCTACCTGTGGAGCTTCTGCCTTTGGTTCTTCTTTCTGACAACCAACTGCTAGCATAACCGTTGCGGCAAGCAGTGATACTTTTAAAACTGATTTCATTGAATTCTCCAATTAATGGCCAAGCCATTGGTTATTGTGCACAAATCTAATGATTAGATTGGTGTGAATACGTTAGTTATAACAATATACTAGTCATATGTCTTTCGACACAAACCGGATTATTGGATGTGATGCGAATATTTTTCCACTCATTGCTATGTACGATTGTCATCACCTTGTTAAATGGCTGCTTTTTCTTCCAAGATGATGACCAACGCTGGGAAATTGAACCCAACGGCGCCACCAGCTTTGCCCTAAGTAGAGATGGACGCTTCGCGCTGCTCTACTCGCAGCAAAAACAGCTGCTCCTTTGGGATCTTGCCCAGAACAAAGAACTGGCTCAGCTTGGTCCACAAGATCAATCCGAAAATCAAGTATCGCGTATTCGCATCTCTGACAATGGTCGCTTTGCCATTACCGCCAGTCAGATGAATTTCGCCGTTTGGGACTTATCTTGGACACAAGCTGAAGGGCTATGGTCGATTTCCGATGGCTTAATTCGCGATGTTGATATCTCTAGCAACGGTGAAAAAGTACTGCTGGGCCTATCTAATGGCAAAGCTATCTATGTGGACTTAGTCACCGGACGCCGTCTGGAGTTCCTCGCTCACCGAGAAAAAGTTAATTCCGTCTCCCTATCTTCGAATGGGCGCTACGCATTATCAGGCGGTAACGACTATAAAGCTTACCTTTGGGATACCGAATCAGGCTTGGTATTGCGTACATTCGAGCACGAACAAAGAGTCGTACGAGTTGCCTTACAACGAGATGGAGAGCTAGCTTTTACCTCCGATGGAGGGAATCAAGCGATGATCTGGGATCTTGAGACAGGTGAACCTCAAGCTCAATTGCAGAGCTGGTCTCGACAGCTAATTTTCTCCAGTGCTCGCTTTTCTGATGACGGCAGTATGTTGGTAACAGGTACGCCATCTAGCCAAGTGAGCGTGTGGAATACTCAAGATGGCAAACGCATTTCTCGCCACGACGCCGAGCCATTAAAAGATGCTCGCCCTCCTCGTGCGGTAGTGTATGATGCAGCCTTTGATGATAAGAACCGTGTGATATCGGGCACCTCTGCGGGCATTGCCCAAGCTTGGAATGTGGATTAAGAACGATGACAGAAAAGCGAGTTGAACAATTAGAAAGCCGCGTGAATGACCTAGAATGTCAGTTGGCTTTCCAAGAGCAAACCATTGAAGAACTTAATGAAGCGCTTAGCCAACAACAGATGTTGATCACGAGAATGCAAGACCAGATGAAGTTCGTGGTTGGCAAAGTAAAAAATATGGATGGCTCAAACCTCGCTGACGCATCAGAAGAGACGCCCCCTCCACACTATTAAGTGCGCTTTAAAGATAACGAATTAGTTCTAGTGACGCATATCGTTAGTTTTTCGTCCTCAATGTGTAAACACATTTCAGGACGGGACATAGAAAACCAAAAGGGCGACAGATACTTATCTGTCGCCCTTTTGTTTGTTTAATCTGCGCTAATTCAACTAAAGTCAGTTAAGCCAATACAAACTTAGTCATCGGCATAAATTTTTACTTCCACGCAGCCATTAGTATCAACACTCGCACGGTACATTCCTGAACTGTTCATACCGAAATGAATATCACCTTGTCCATCGATAGCAATCAAGCCTCCTTCACCACCCATGGTTTTCAATTCACCTTGAATTATCGTTTCACAAGCCGTATGCACATCTTCCTTGAGATAACGCATTCGTGCCGCCACATCACTGGCAACCATCTTTCTAAGGAAGAACTCCCCCATACCTGTTGTTGAAACGGCCACATTGCCATTTTCAGCAACAGTGCCTGCACCGATGATTGGAGAATCTCCCACACGACCGTATTTTTTATTGGTTACGCCACCAGTGCTGGTTGCGGCTGCTAAGTTTCCGGCTTGGTCTAATGCGACCGCGCCAACCGTGCCGTACTTTTTATCATCTGGATATTTATCAGCTTGCTCTTCATCATATTTCGCTTCAGACAAAGCAAAAATACCTTTCTCTTTCATCGACTGAAGTTGGTCATAACGACGCTCAGTAAAGAAGTAATCTTGCTCGGTGAAAGTATGGTCATACTCAAACGCAAACTTCTCGGCGCCTTCACCAATCAGTAGCACATGGTCGCTTTTAAGCATCACATCACGCGCAAGCTCAATTGGATTTTTGATATGGCGGACACCGGCAATAGCCCCCGCATCCATTTCACGACCGTGCATCACAGAAGCATCCATCTCAACAAATTCATCATGAGTTAGAACTGAACCTTTACCTGCATTAAAGTGGGGACTGTCTTCCATCACCTTAACTGAAGCAACCACTGCATCTAGCGCATCGCCACCCGACTGTAATACTTGATAGCCAGCCAAAACCGATTTTTCCAAAGCCTCGGTAATACCCGTTTTTAATTCATCACTCATTTGCTCTCGTAAGATGGTGCCTGCACCACCATGAATGGCAATTGAAAAAGGCTGTGACATACAAACTCTCCACTGACGTCGACTTATAATGTTGTGCTATCAATACCACATCCATGGTTTGATGTCTGATAGCGAAAACCAAACTATTTACGAACGCTTAGATTTGCGGACACTAAGATTTGCAGACAATTAGTTTGGTAGACGGAAAGCCAGCTCAAAAAGCTAGCACCCTAAACGAAAAAAACCTCCACAAGGGAGGCTTTCAATATTCTTAAACTAAACCGTTAATTCGGTATTAGTGAGAACCACAGCTACCGCCGCCGCAGCAGCCGTCTTTTTTCTCTTCAGCATGGTCATGGCCTTCGCCACCACAGCAACCACCTTCGTGATCATGATCGTGGTCGTGACCGCCACAGCCGCCTTCTTGGTGTACGTGACCGTGTTGAACTTCTTCTTCAGTCGCTTCACGAACCGCTACAACTTCAACGTCAAACGTTAGAGTTTGGCCAGCTAGCATGTGGTTACCGTCAACAACAACTTCGTCGCCATCTACTTCAGTAACTTCAACTGGGATTGGACCTTGGTCAGTATCCGCTAGGAAACGCATGCCAACTTCGATTTGCTCAACACCTTGGAATACGTCTGCAGGAACACGTTGAACTAGGTCATCGTTGTGCTCGCCGTAAGCGTCTTCTGGAGTAACAGTTGCTGAGAACTTGTCGCCAGCGACTTTGCCTTCAAGCTCTTTTTCAAGACCTGTAATTAGGTTGTTGTGACCGTGAAGGTAATCTAGTGGAGCTTCTGCAGTTGATTGATCAACTACTACGCCATCTTCAAGTTTCACTTGATATGCAACACTAACTACTACGTTCTTTTCAATTTTCATGAGAGCTCCAAGGAGGTTTGGACTAAGCTCGAACAGTTGAGCTTAGGAAAAATTCTGTACCCGGATATTATGGGGATCAATTGACGAAACTCAATCACTCAGGCTTAAAAATACCGATCATTTCTTGATTCGCGTGTTCAGATTTCTCTACAGTTTTCGGTTTACGCTGTTCTGTGAAGTCACAATCGACACATTCCACCAGCTCGATATTATTTTCAATCCACCAGCGGAGTGTGTCTTGAGTCTTGCAGCTTGGGCAGCTCGCCCCTGCGATAAAGCGTTTTTTCTGTTTCACGTTGATATCCTTTACTACTCTGGATTCGCAGTTCTTCCGCTCTAGCTCTATTAAAGACAAAGCAGAGACCACGTTTATTATTAGATCAGTTATCTAGACTTTTATTTCTAGAGCTCAAGCTATATGTCTATGCCCAAGCTTCATTTCTAAGCTCAAGCATTAGTTATCACTTCAAGCTACTGCCAATAGTTTCGAGATTGGTGATCGTTTTCCATCTCGTGTCCAAAAATCTCTTCAAGCTCTTTGCGAGCCTCTTTCGCTCTTTGGGCTAACTCGGCATCTTCGTTATGCTGAGGCAGCAACTCTTTCAGCATACCATTATCCAGTTTCCTAAAGTGTGCTTCTGCTCGCTTCGCTTTATATGGATGCATGCCAAGTTCAGTCAATGTTTGACGACCTAAATCCAGAGCACCAAGGAAGGTTTCACGCGAGTAGTTGCTCACACCGTGGTTAAGTAATTGATACGCTTCAACACGGCTTCGAGCACGCGCTAAAATCTTTAACTGTGGGAAATGCTGCTTACACAAGTCGACAGTTTTCATGATTTCGTCTGGAGAGTCGGTACACAACACGATCGCTTCCGCTTTATCAGCTCCGGCTGCGCGTAATAATTCAAGATGAGTCGAGTCACCGTAAAACACCTTGTAGCCGAACTTCCTAAGGATATGTATTTGGCTGGCATCACTTTCAAGGACGGTGATACGAATCTTGTTAGCATACATCAGACGACCAATGATCTGACCGAAACGACCAAAGCCTGCAATGATCACTCGAGGGCTACGATCAACCACATCCGAAGACATCGCACTTTCGCTGATTTGGTTCAGCTGACGAGCAAAGAATCGGTCTTGCAGCTTAAGCATCAGCGGCGTGGTCACCATAGACAGGCTCACTACCACCAGTAAGAACGACACCTGTTCGCCACTTAAGATGCCTTGTGCACTCGCAGCGGTAAAAATTACGAAGGCAAACTCACCACCTTGGCTGAGAATCATCGCCATTCGGCTGCGCGCTTTAGCTTGAGTGCCGAAGATACGAGCCAGCGCATACAGCACCAAACCTTTCAATATGACCAGAGACGACACTGCGATAAGTATTGCGAATGGGCTTTCTGCCAATAAACCTAGGTTTACTGCCATACCCACAGAGATAAAGAACAGACCAAGCAGTAACCCTTTGAATGGGTCAATCGCAATTTCTAACTCGTGTCGATATTCACTTTCAGCCAGAAGTACGCCCGCCAAGAAAGTACCTAATGCCATCGACAAACCAATCTGCTGCATGATGACGGCAATACCAATCACCAATAACAGCGCTGCTACCGTGAACAACTCACGCACACCGCTCATGACTACATATCGGAACAGTGGTCTCAACAAGAAGTGACCACCGACAAGCAAGCCAATCACACCGCCTAGCATCCACAACATGTCAGCCCAACTGCCGCCCGTATTGCCAGCAAGCAAAGGCAGCATCGCCAACATAGGGATTACGGCAATATCTTGGAAAAGTAATACCGCAAAGCCTGACTGCCCTGCTTCTTTGCCACCAAGCTCTCGCTCTTCAATAACACGCAACGCAATAGCGGTCGAAGACAAAGCTAAACCCATGCCGATGACTAAGCTAGTTTGCCAAGTTAAACCAAACATACACGCGATAGCGGTAATAATCAGAGTGGTGATCAGCACTTGCGCGCCACCGAGTCCTAGAATGGGGGCTCGCATCTGCCACAGTTTTTTCGGATTAAGTTCGAGACCAATCAAGAAGAGCAGCAGTACCACCCCGAATTCGGAGAAGTGTAGAATCGCCTCTACATCACTGATTAAACCAAGCCCCCATGGGCCAATCGCCACACCCGCTAATAAGTAACCGAGTACCGACCCTAATCCAGCGCGCTGTGCGATAGGAACCGCAACTACAGCAGCTGCTAAAAATATAACGCTACTTTGTAGAAAATCGTTAGTCAGAGCCATCATTCGCTCCTATATCTTGTAGCGGGTCTCGCAACCAATTTCGATACGCTTCTGCGTGTTGGTAACGCGTCATATCGGTGACATTTCGTGCCCAGTGTAAAACCAAAGGGGATATCCAGTGCATCTGACACAAAGCAGCCGTTAGCTCGAATGGTTGCAAAATCTCTTGTAATGGATATTTATTATAGCCTGCGGCACCAAACGCCTCTTCTTTACCACCGGTAGTAATCACACTGCGCCAGTGTTTACCTTTAAGCGCACTTTGCTCACCAAACGCAAAACCCTTGCCTAATACTCGGTCAAACCACTCTTTAAGCAGTGATGGGCAGGAATACATAAACAAAGGGTGTTGGAACACGATCACATCAAATTCAAGCAGCAATGCATGCTCAGAAGGCACATCAATAAAGAAGTCAGGATAGATGGCGTAGAGATCGTGGACTTTGACATTCCCAAGCGACTCTATCTTTTTAACCATGATCTGGTTAGCGATAGAGGTTTGCGGCTCTGGGTGCGCATAGATGACCAGCACCTTTGGCACGGGGTTGTCTGTCGAGGGAGTATTACTCATTCCTTTGAAACATTCCTTTGAAGGCTAAACGGTGGCAAGGCCACAAGAATTTAAGCAAAAGTTACTAATATGTTATTGGCATCATAACGCAAATTGCATTGTGATCGACTTTTATCTGGTTTCAGCCTACTATGCAGGCGTCTGTTCACCTCTAATTTCTATGCTATTTCAATTATGATTACTTTCTCTGATATTCAATTGCTACGCGGCGGTAAGCCACTCCTCGACCAAGCATCTGCGACTTTTCACCCTGGCGACAAGATCGGTTTGGTTGGTAAGAATGGCTGTGGTAAATCTACGCTGTTCGCCCTAATTAAGGACGAACTGTCTATTGATGCTGGCTCATTCAGTAAACCAGCCCATTGGGAAATGGCTTGGGTTGCTCAAGAAACACCTGCATTAGAAAGAACAGCAATTGAATACGTGATTGATGGCGACCGTGAATACCGTGGCCTTGAAGATCAACTTGAGAAAGCCGAACAAGCCGACAACGGCACATTAGTCGCAGAGATCCATGGCAAGATTGAAACCATTGGTGGTTATAGCATCAAAGCACGCGCGGCTGAGCTGTTAGACGGCCTGGGCTTTCGCCAAGAACAAATGACATGGAACCTGACTCAATTTTCAGGGGGTTGGCGTATGCGTTTAAACCTAGCGCAAGCCCTACTGTGTCGCAGTGACCTACTGTTACTCGATGAGCCAACCAACCACTTGGATTTAGACGCTGTAATGTGGCTAGAACGCTGGTTACAAAACTACCCAGGCACACTCGTTCTTATCTCACACGATAGGGACTTCTTGGATCCTATCGTCAACCGCATCGTGCATGTTGAAAATCAACTGCTCAATGAATACACCGGTAACTACTCGTCGTTCGAAACCCAACGAGCGCAAAAGCTAATTCTGCAACAAGCTATGTACCAAAAGCAGCAGAAACAAATGTCGCACATGCAGAGCTACATTGACCGTTTCCGTTACAAAGCTTCAAAAGCTCGCCAAGCGCAAAGCCGTATTAAAGCGCTAGAAAAAATGGAACAAGTACTGCCCGCTCAGTTTGATAACCCTTTCAGCTTTGAATTTAGAGAACCAGACGCACTACCAAACCCAATCATGATGATGGACGAGGTATCGGCGGGTTACGACGACAACCTGATTCTAGAGAAGATTCGCCTAAACCTAGTACCGGGCAGCCGTATTGGTTTGCTTGGTCGAAATGGTGCAGGTAAATCGACGCTGATTAAACTGCTTTCTGGCGAACTGAAACAGCAAGGTGGTGAGCTGAGCTATTCGCAAGGCGTTAAAATGGGTTACTTTGCACAGCACCAATTAGAGACGCTGCACCCGGAAGAGACACCACTTCAGCACATGATGCAGATTGCGCCAAAACACACCGAGCAACAACTGCGTGACTACCTAGGTAGCTTTGGCTTCCAAGGTGAAAAAGCACTCGATAAAGTGGCACCGTTCTCCGGTGGTGAAAAAGCGCGTTTAGTATTGGCTCTGCTGGTATGGCAAAAACCGAACCTATTACTACTCGATGAACCAACCAACCACTTGGATCTCGATATGCGTCAGGCACTAACGTTTGCGTTGCAGACGTTTGAAGGCGCGATGGTTATCGTATCGCACGACCGCTACCTACTTCGTGCCACTACTGATGATTTATACCTTGTACACGACCGTCAAGTTGCACCGTTTGATGGTGACCTTAGCGATTACTACAAGTGGCTAACCGAACAACAGAAAGTTGAGCGCAAAGAAGCACAAGCATTGGCACCAGCAAAAGATGGCGCCAACAGTGCAGCAGCAAAAAAAGATCAGAAACGTAAAGAAGCAGAGTTCCGTAAACTGACGGCACCAATTCGTAAAAAGCTGACTCAATTTGAAAAGCAGATGGATAAATTAACGTTGGCTCTTGAAGAAGCCGAGCAAGAATTATCCGATACTTCACTGTATGAAGCTGAAAATAAGGCTAAACTGAATAAAGTACTCGCTCTACAAGCGAGCAGTAAGTCACAGCTAGAAGAAGTTGAAATGGATTGGATGTCCACTCAAGAAGAGCTTGAGCAGATGGAACTGGATATGGATAGCTTATGAGCCCAGAGCACGCACCAATATCACTAACACTGGAACGACTATGGCAATTTAGCCTTCAGTATTACAGTGTGCGCGGTGTTAAGGATGCGTGCTTAGCTTTGCAAAACCAATTCCATGGCAACGTCAATCTACTGCTGCTTCTCAAATGGCTTGATGAGCAGCAACTCTCTTTCGCTGAGGAGGAGTGGCACAAGGTGCAACAATGCTTAAGTCGCTCTGAAACCTTGCTTCATAGTTATCGAGAGCTGCGTAAACACCTCAAAGCACACGTTGTTGATTCACTCTACCGTGAAGCCTTACAATTTGAGCTACAGCTTGAGAAACAACAGCAATCCGATCTCGTCGACTGCATTAAGTCTCTTCAACTTACTGCGAACCAACAATCACCGCTCGCTTTACAGTACTGTCGTTTATTAGGGGCGGAAAATCTCTACGACGCTTTTTCTGAACCAGCACCACAGCCCTAACGCATTTCCTTTTCCTTTTATTCAATCAAGCTCCAAGCTTAACTGCGCTCTCTCGCTACCATGATCGCATGCTGACTAAAACACATTTGGGGGAGTCTTTAATACGCCCAACCTTGATATTATTCAACCAGTTACCCATCACCTGTTTTGGTCGATCATATCAGTGAAACCCTTGCGCTTATGCTAAGAATCAACCAAGCTCAAATAAAAACGTGGGCGTTTCGCTAAAAGCTCAACACTTTATCAAAGCCCATAAAAGAAGCATGGACTGTTTTTATGACAATATTTACCGCTGCCGCTGGCCTATCGAATCCACATTTACAAACCTTAGTGCCAAGATTTATTAGAAAGCAGGCGTTGTTTGCTCCTCAATGGCAGACCTTAGAAACTCCCGACGGCGATTTCCTAGACCTTGCATGGAGTGAATCGCCAGACGGTGACACGCCAAGCAATGATGATAAAAGTAACAAGCCAATATTCGTTCTATTCCACGGATTAGAAGGGAGCTTTGAGAGCCCTTACGCCAACGGGCTGATGAATGCATTTGCTAAAGATGGTTGGCTATCAGTGATGATGCACTTTAGAGGTTGCAGCGGAAAACCAAATCGCTTGGCTCGTGCATACCATTCAGGTGAAGTCGAAGATGCGCGCTTTTTCCTAAGGCATCTGCACGCGCAGTTCCCCAACAACCCCAAAGTTGCAGTTGGTATCTCTTTGGGTGGTAACATGCTGGCGAATTATTTGGCTGAGTATGCCGACGACCCATTGCTGTCGGCGGCGACCATAGTATCTGCTCCATTTGACTTGGCTTGTTGTTCTAGTCGCATTGAGCAGGGCTTCTCCAAACTCTATAAGAAGTATCTACTCAACTCTCTAAAATCAAACGCCTTGAAAAAAGTTAGCCTGCTACAGGAAAAGCTTGGTGTCACAGCGGAAACCATTAAGAAGATCACCAAACTGTATGAGTTTGATGAACAAATCACGGCGCCTCTGCATGGGTTCAAAAATGCCCAAGATTATTATGCACAATGCTCCGCACTACCTAAACTCAAGAAGATCAAACTACCAACTCAGATCATTCATGCCAAGGACGATCCTTTCATGACCGATGATGTGATTCCAAAGTTCGTTCTGCCTGATAACATCGATTATCGACTGTTTCAAAAAGGCGGTCATGTGGGGTTCATTACCGGCAGCACACTCAAGCCAAGATTTTGGTTAGAAGAAGCATTACCCGCCTACTATGAAAGTCTACAAGATTCGGCATAATGACGAGCCTTAGTAAATAACAGTTAAAATATTACTAAGCTCACTCATTTCTACAACAATAAACCTACCCATGAACATAAAAGAGAGAAGTATTTATGATCATCCCGTGGCAAGACATTGCGCCAGAGACACTGGAAAACCTCATCAAAGAATTCGTACTGCGTGAAGGTACGGACTATGGTGACGTAGAAGTTTCACTGCAAAACAAAATTGACCAAGTGAAACATCAATTAGCCTCAGGAGAAGTGAGTATCGTGTTTTCTGAACTGCATGAAACAGTTGATATTCAAGTCACAAAACGCTTCTAAGCTGCGCTCATAAAGGAGCCGTGTTATAGTGGTAAACGATTGCTAACAAGTAAGTTACTCAAAAGACAAGGGTTGTCATGTCCGCTAAACATCCAATTATTGCGGTGACGGGTTCATCTGGAGCCGGCACCACCACTACCTCAGAAGCCTTCCGAAAAATGTTCAATATGATGGACGTGAAGGCAGCTTGGGTTGAAGGGGATAGTTTCCATCGCTTCACTCGACCAGAGATGGATGTCGAGATCCGTAAGGCGCGCGAGCAAGGTAAGCACATCAGCTACTTTGGTCCACAAGCTAACGATTTTGGTGCATTAGAAGATTTCTTCCGTCAATACGGCAATGAAGGCACGGGAAAAGTCCGTAGCTATCTGCATACCTTCGATGAAGCCGTGCCTTACAATCAAATGCCCGGCACCTTTACGCCATGGCAAGAGATCCCTGAAAACTCGGATGTGATGTTCTACGAAGGTCTTCACGGTGGCGTAGTCGATGGTGACATCAATGTTTCTCAACACGTCGATCTGCTTATCGGCATGGTACCTATCGTAAACTTGGAGTGGATCCAGAAATTCGTTCGTGACACACGCGATCGTGGTCACTCTCGCGAAGCGGTGATGGATTCTATTGTTCGCTCAATGGATGATTACCTTAACTACATTACCCCGCAGTTTTCGCGTACTCATATCAACTTTCAGCGTGTCCCTACCGTAGATACATCAAATCCACTGAATGCAAAAGGGATCCCAAGTTTAGACGAAAGCTTCGTGGTTATACGTTTGCGCGGCATCAAAAACGTCGATTTCCCTTACCTGTTGGCTATGATTGATGGCTCATTTATGTCACGTCATAACACGCTTGTGGTGCCAGGAGGCAAGATGAGTTTTGCTATGGAGCTCATTGTAAGGCCGATCCTGCAACAACTTATAGAAACCGGGAAAATAGGCTAACAAAACAACATTCTGGTTGATTACTTTTCATACCGTGATCATGTGCACAATTTTGCGTAAAAAATCGTAGCTTGGTCACGATTAAAATCAAGAAATAGTACCTGAAAAAGGATACTATTCTTAAACGAAACACAAGATAGCTTGCAGCACTCAACGAGTGCTCTTATCCTAGCTAGGTCAATTCAGGCTTAGCTAAAATATGGAAAGCGGCAAGCATACCCTGCAGAGGAAGTAAGATATTATGGTTCTAGGTAAACCCCAAACCGATCCAACATTAGAGTGGTTCCTTTCACACTGTCATATTCATAAGTACCCTTCAAAAAGTACTTTGATTCATGCTGGTGAAAAGGCAGAAACCTTGTACTACAT
Source organism: Vibrio sp. 1F263 (assembly GCF_041439035.1). Classification (NCBI taxonomy): domain Bacteria; kingdom Pseudomonadati; phylum Pseudomonadota; class Gammaproteobacteria; order Vibrionales; family Vibrionaceae; genus Vibrio; species Vibrio sp. 1F263. The sequence continues at coordinate 17,937 of NZ_JBGONI010000011.1, forward strand.
CGTTAAAGGTTCTGTGGCAGTTCTTATCAAAGACGAAGAAGGTAAGGAAATGATTCTTTCTTACCTAAACCAAGGCGACTTCATCGGTGAGCTTGGCTTGTTCGAAGAAGACCAAGAGCGTACTGCATGGGTTCGTGCAAAATCTCCTTGTGAAGTAGCTGAGATTTCTTTCAAGAAATTCCGTCAACTTATCCAAGTGAACCCAGATATTCTAATGCGTCTTTCAGCGCAAATGGCAAACCGTCTACAAGTAACTAGCCAAAAGGTTGGTGACTTAGCGTTCCTTGACGTAACAGGTCGTATCGCTCAAACGCTACTAAACCTAGCAAAACAGCCAGATGCAATGACTCACCCTGACGGCATGCAAATCAAGATCACTCGTCAAGAGATTGGCCAGATTGTTGGTTGTTCTCGTGAGACCGTAGGTCGTATCTTGAAGATGCTAGAAGAGCAGAACCTAATTTCTGCACACGGTAAGACCATCGTGGTATACGGCACTCGTTAATCTCGATTAACTGAGCCAAAAATTTGAAAGCCACCAAATGCGAATTTGGTGGCTTTTTTGTTTTCTAAAGGTCTAAAGAACAGATGCGGGAAGCAAAGTTAGAAATCGGACTTCACTATTCTAAAGTATCTCGAAGCGAAGCGTACCCGCACCTCTAGGGCAAAGCCCGTACTCGTATCTTTCTTTAACCGTTGGTGCTTTCAAAGATCTTGTCAGCTGAAGCCGCGACAAATCCGGTATAAAGCTCACCATTGGCCATCACATAACGCTTAGCAAACTCATAAAAGCCTCCAGGAATCATCTCATTGCCTTCAACAAATGAAACTGGGACTTTGTCTGCCATAGTTGATGATTGCTCTAATAAGACCTCTGGAGAGCCTTTCACCTCACCACCTGACGCATTGATAGTGAATCCCGACTCATTCAGATAGTCATTCACGGCCTGCACTTCATCGAACTTATTTAACTGGTTCACACTCACCGTAAAGTGGTTTGCACCGTAACCATGAGCTGCGAGCCAAGAAGCGTATTCACTCTCTTTTGCTAGCACTTGGAAATCTGCGAAGCTCAAACCCCAAAGACGACCACCAAACAAGAATTCATGACCCTGAAGCTTGCTTGCGTCTACTTGCCCAACCAACTTAGCAACGATCTGTTGTAAGTCGCTTGAACACTCTTCGACCTTCAACTCACTAATGAACACTTTTGGTTGTTTTGGATCTGGATGCTCGTAATGCTTAGCCACTAGCTTCTTGCTCTCAAACAAGTAATCGCCACATGCCTTGTAACCTAACTCAAGGAAAGGCTTGGCCAGTGTTTCAATCCCCAGCGGTGCAACATTAAAAGTACGCAGTGCAATATGATCATTAATCAGGGCTTCGTCTTCTTTCAGCAAGTGATGTACTTTCTCAGCCGATGGACAAAGCCTGTGAATGTAATCATTCCATAGTGATTTAAAGAGTAGATCGGGCGTCATGGTGACTCCTTGTCAGAGGTTCTAGCAAGCTAGTAATTTGGATTAGAAAGGGAGAGGCTGGACATAGAGTCAGCAGCCATCAGCCTGTGACATACTTGTTCTATTATTATCTAGCGCCCAATCTAGGTGTCGGACGTGGGTGAAAATAGGAAGCGATAACACCGCTTCCTTATTACACAATCAATCAATGAATCTGTTACTCATGAACCTAGAGCTCATAAGCTTATGATTCATCAAGTTAAAGCTTAAGAACCAAAACTACAGCTCAATACCTGGGCTAAACGTAGTTGGCAGTTGAGTTTCACCACCTTCCATTGACGCCATTGGGTAAGCACAGTAGTCAGCCGCATAGTAAGCACTTGGGCGTAGGTTGCCTGAAGCACCCGGGCCACCAAATGGTGCATCACCACTTGCACCTGTTAGCTGGCGATTACGGTTAACAATACCCGCACGGATATGGTCAACGAAGTATTCCCATTCGGAATCGTCGGTTGAAACTAGGCCTGCAGACAAACCAAAGCGCGTGTCATTAGCCAGTTCAACGGCTTGCTCTAGCGATTGGTAGCGAACCACTTGCAGCAATGGGCCGAAGTACTCTTCATCTGGCAGTTCAGCAATGTTGGTTGCATCGATAATACCCGGAGAAACAAACGCCGCTTCGCCCGCTTTGGCTTCGACTAGGCTTACACCACCTAACGATTGCAGATTAGCTTGCGCGTCCAAAATGAACTTAGCCGCCGCTTCAGAGATTTGTGGGCCCATGAAGGGTGCTGGCTCAGCGAATGGCTGATCAACACGAATCTTCAAGGTAGCCGCAACAAGCTTATCGAGCAGTTGATCGCCCTTTTCTCCAACAGGCACATACAAGCGACGCGCACACGTACAACGTTGACCCGCACTGATGAAAGCCGATTGAATAATGGTGTAAACCGTCGCGTCAGCATCACCAAATTGGTCAGTGATCACCATAGGGTTGTTGCCGCCCATCTCTAGCGCCAACATCTTGCCCGGTTGACCTGCGAACTGACGGTGAAGGATATGACCGGTATTAGCACTGCCCGTGAATAACACGCCATCAAGACCTTTAGCATCAGCCAGTGCGATACCAGTTTCTTTAGCGCCTTGCACTAGGTTAATCACGCCAGCTGGAAGGCCTGCTTCTTGCCACAGTTTCATCGCAAACTCACCCGTCCAAGGTGTCTGCTCTGACGGCTTAAATACCACGGTATTACCCGATAGCAGTGCCGGAACAATATGACCGTTAGGCAGATGACCTGGGAAGTTATAAGGACCAAATACCGCCATTACGCCTAATGGGCGATGACGCAATACGATTTGGTTGCCTGCGGCTTCACGTGAAGCTTCACCCGTACGTTCGTGGTAAGCACGAATAGAGATAGCGATTTTACCCGCCATCGCACCCGCTTCAGTGCGAGTTTCCCAAATCGGCTTACCCGTCTCTTTTGCAATAATCTGTGCAATTTCTTCGCTGTTCTCTTTTACCTTCTCAGCAAAGTTCAATACGATCGCTTCACGCTCTGCAAAGCTCAATTGTTTCCAAACTAAGAAAGCGTCACGCGCCGCTGCTACTGCAGATTCAACCTGTGCTGGTGTTGCACTATCGCCTTGCCACACGACTTCATTATTGTATGGGCTTACTGATGTCATGGCGTCGCCTTGACCTGCCACCCACTGTCCTGCTATCCACTGAGTCATACTTCTATCCTTAAAATCTTCGACAGATAATCGCCGCTCTTATTGAGCCAACATGCGAACGAATTCGCCTTCTTTTACTTCAAGAGCGCTTGCTACTTCAGATGATAAAATCACTGTGTCGCTAGCTTGGTCATACGCGCCTTTCGCAGCTACTGCGCGGAAGTTCTCAAACGAGGTATTACCAATTAGGAAGTCTTTAGAGCTTGAATGCTCTGCAATTGTCACTTGAGCTCGAATCGCATGACGCACTGATTCGATATTTCTTAGATCACACTCAACCGTTGGGCCCCCATCAAAGATATCGACATAGCCACGGTTGGTGAAACCTTCACGCTCCAGCAACTTAAGTGCAGGGCGCGTATTGTCATGAACCTCTCCAATCACCGCCTGAGCTTCTTTGCTCAGCAAGTTCACATAGATAGGTAACTTCGGCATTAGGTCAGCAATGAAGCCTTTCTTACCAATACCCGTTAGGTAATCGGCGAGCGTAAAATCAATCGAGAAGAAATGCTCTTGCAGCCACTGCCAGAAAGGAGAGTTACCTTCCGCATCCGATACACCACGCATCTCAGCAAAAATCGTTTTCGAGAAACGCTCTGGGTGCTCTGACATGATCAAGAAGCGACACTTAGACATCAAACGACCATTCAATCCACCACGGAAAGCCGGGCGCAAGAACAGTGTGCAGATCTCACTGCATCCGGTGTAGTTATTGCCGAAAGTCAGTAGCTTCACGACGTTATTCACGCCAAGCTTCTGCGATGAGTGAACCACTTTGCTGATGTGGTAAGAGTAAAACGGAACATCCCAGCCAATTGAGGCTTCGATACCCGTAGTACCTGCGACTTCTCCGGTTTCGGTATCAAAGCCAACCATTAGGTAGCCTTCATCACCAGGTTCAGTCACGTCTTGTTTAGCAAAGCTGTATTCAGAATGAGTAATTCGGTTGGTTAACAGTTCTTCGTTAACCGGAAGAGATGTGAATCCGTGACCAGACTCAACCGCGCAGGTATGCAACGCATCGTAATCAGATAATTTTATTGGGCGAACAACTAGCATCAATATTCCCTCCAGATGCAAAACAGGCCCAAAACGAGAATCTTGGGCCTTTAGCAGTACGTCATGGGATCGCTCTAATGGCGATCATTCCTATGACGCCGCTCAGGCTAAACTAGCGTAGCGATTGCTTTGTCTAGTTTTGATAAACCTTCTTCAATTTCTTGTGTAGTGATAACCAGTGATGGCGTGAAACGAACCACGTTTGCACCCGCAACCAGTACCATCAAGCCTTGTTCGCCTGCTGCTACTAATACATCACGAGCACGACCTTGCCATGCTTCATTAAGTGCAGCACCTAGCAATAGGCCTTTACCGCGAACTTCACTGAATATTTGGTATTTGTCGTTAATCTTAGCCAAACCATCACGGAACATTGCTTCACGTTCTTTCACGCCAGCTAGCGTTTCCGGTTGGCTAACGACATCAACAACCGCTTCAGCAACGGCACACGCCAGTGGATTACCACCGTAAGTAGAACCGTGCGTACCGACTTTTAGGTGCGTCGCAAGCTCAGACGTTGTTAGCATTGCGCCGATAGGGAAACCGCCACCTAGTGATTTCGCTGTGCTTAGAATATCAGGTGTTACACCTAGGCCTTGGTAAGCGTAAAAGTTACCCGTACGGCCATTACCTGTTTGCACTTCATCAAAGATAAGCAGTGCATTGTGTTTGTCACACAGTTCACGAACTGTATTCACGAACTCAGATGTTGGAGAGATGATACCGCCCTCGCCTTGCAGGGGTTCCATCATGATTGCACATGTGCGATCTGAAATGTGCGCTTCTAGCGCAGCAATATCGTTGTAAGGCAGGTGAGTTACATCGCCCGGTTTAGGACCGAAGCCATCAGAGTAAGCCTCTTGACCACCCACAGTTACGGTAAAGAAAGTACGACCGTGGAAACCTTGTTTGAATGCAATGATTTCAGACTTCTCAGGACCGTGAACATCCGCTGCCCAACGACGAGCTAGCTTCAATGCAGCTTCGTTCGCTTCTGCACCAGAGTTGGCAAAGAATACTTTTTCTGCAAAACATACGTCGGTTAGCTTCTTCGCTAGACGCAATGCAGGTTCGTTGGTCATGACATTACTTAAATGCCAAATCTTGTTTGCTTGCTCAGTAACTGCGTTAACCATTGCTGGGTGACAGTGACCCAAACAGCTCACAGCGATACCACCAGCAAAGTCGATATATTCTCGGCCTTGTTGGTCCCAAACGCGTGCGCCTTCCCCTTTTACCGGGATCATTTCCATTGGGTTATAACAAGGCACCATCACCTCATTAAACAGACTACGTTCTACTTTTTTTTCCACTGTCATCGTACATTCCTTTTCGATACCGCAAGCTTCGCAAATAAGCGTACTGGTTCATAAGTGAGACAAAGATATTTTCTCTCGCCATAATCCCGCTGCAGCATTATATTTACATTTAATTAACGTTTTCAATAGTAGATTATTCTTTAGCTATCCCTAACAACCAGCTAAACGTCACTACCTATGACTATTTATGCATCAATTAATCTGTTTTATGAAGCTTTTTTTACCTAAACGTATAACCTGCAACGGCAAAGCCTTACTGGCATTGCGGTATATTGGGTTCGAGACGAAATAAGGCGAATAATTTTGCATAGGCTAAAAACTTAGCCTTAAGAGGGAGAAATGTTATAAAAAGTGATCAGCGTCAGAGGAGTAAGAGACGCGTAGCGCCCGAATTTAAACACTTAACGAATGGACTAACAGGTTTAACTGGCTTATTTAGACGGAGAAAGAGTCAAATTTAAACACTCAACGCGCTAAGAAGTTAGCGAGAAGCTGGTGTCCTTGCTCTGTTTTAATCGACTCAGGGTGAAATTGCACCGCATCAATCGGCAAGGTTTTGTGTTGATACCCCATGATCTCATCCATGCTGCCATCTTCAAATTCCGTCCAAGACGTCAGTTCAAAGCAGTCAGGCAGCGTGCCATTTTTTACCACTAGGGAATGGTAACGTGTCACAGTTAGAGGGTTATTAAGCCCTTGAAAAACGCTCTTACCATTGTGGCGTATTGGAGAGGTTTTACCGTGCATCACTTGTCTGGCTCGTACTACTTCACCACCAAACACTTGAGCGATGGCTTGATGACCAAGACACACACCTAAGATCGGCAGTTTACCCACGAAGTGTTCAATGACTTGCAGAGAGATTCCCGCATCATCAGGCGTACAAGGACCTGGCGAGATAACTAAATGGCTAGGATTCAGCGCTTCAATACCGACAATATCAATCTCATCGTTGCGAACAACTTTTACAGTGACCCCTAACTCACAGAAATACTGATACAAGTTATAGGTAAAAGAGTCGTAGTTATCGATGATAAGTAACATGGGTCGAAATCGTTTGCTAAATACTAAATGATTGGAAGATATAGGGGCGGTATTGTGCAATATAAAGCAAGAAAGGCAAGTGAAAATGATAAAAAGAAAATCAGCTTTCGCTGCCCTGATAACTTTACACTACAAATACATAAACGTTACTGGCAATGAAGCCAGAGTGATCCACTTAGTCTTCTCAAGACATAGATGTCTCCCATCCCTGCCAAAGTTCCCATAAAAATTAAAACCTTATAAGTTGCGGGTTTTTTATGACATAGTTCTTTTTTTGTGAAAAATAACAACTCAATGAATAATTGTTTGAGTTATCATTAGCGTGAATTTACTGACCTTTAATAGAAAAATGAAAGAGAACAAGCTCGTCTACCTAATTCGTTACATACCGACTATAACTGTGGTTCTATTCTCTATTATCGTCTTTTCGTTATCGGTCAATGATAGTTATCGACGAACCAATCAAGAAATCACTCACATAGAGTCCGATATTGTTGAAGAAAAAAAAGCCTATTTAAAATCTCAAGTCAGCTATGTCAACAAGCAGCTCAACTACTTAGAAGAAACAACAATAACCACACTACGCGACAGTATAAAAACTCATACTCTCCGCACTCACTCCATACTAAATCAACTGTACAAGGACAACCCACAATTAAGTGAACAAGAGTTTACAACCTTGGTTCGTTCGAGTTTGAAAAACTACAGATTCAATGACGGTCGTGGTTACCCTTTTATTTATCACCATGATGGAACTGTTATTTTTCACCCTGTTTTTCCTAGTATGCAAGGAGCCTCTAAATGGGAATTTCAAGATGCTAAAGGACACTTTGTTGCTCAGGAATTAACAAAAAAAGCGATTGAAGAAAAAGAAGGCTTTCATAAATGGTGGTTTCTAAAACCGAATTCATTCGCAAAGCAGTATGAAAAAATCGGCTATATCGTTAATTTCTCGCCATATAATTGGTATATAGGTACGAGTGACTTTATTACAGATGTCCAGGCAGACATTCAAAGTGACGTGCTCGAATGGTTAAGTCAGCTTCAAATTGGTCAACAGAGTAACTTCTACGTTATCGACACTAAAGGCGATGTGCTGGCTCATACCACTCCTAGCTTTATTGACACTAATATCCATAACATTCAAAACTTACACTTCCGCACTCAAGCAGTCGCGCTGTTGGAACAATCGGATGTCTATGTTAGACACTTAGCTGCCGACAATCACTCGTTAGAAAACCTTAGTTATGTCATCAAAAATAGTACTTGGGGCTGGACGATAGGCGCGAGCTTTAGTGTCACTGCATTAGAAAGACTTGTTGCTAAAAAAAATGCCGAGTTGATTGAAAAAAGAAATGATGAGCTCAATCGCTTAGCACTCATGTATAGCATAGTCGTTCTATTAGTCGGACTACTCTCATATTATGTAAGCACTCTAGTTTCTCGTCGCTTTGAATCTTATCAAGCTGAAATTCAATCTGACTTTGAAAAGCTCTGTACTGCAAACAGCACGCTGAATCACTTTGCTAATCATGACCAACTGACTGGGCTTTTTAATCGACACTTTTTTGAAGTCTATATGGAGGAAGAGCTGGCCAAAACTCAATCAGATGACGATAAATTTCTTGTCTGTTTTATTGATGTTGATAACTTTAAAAACATCAACGACTACTACGGACACAGTGTTGGAGACGAACTCTTAATACAGATATCTCAAACGCTTAAAAAAGTATGCCCTAATTTTTCAGAAGTGTTCCGGTTCGGAGGTGATGAATTTATTGTTACTTTCCCCGCTCTAAACAGCCTAAAACAGGCAGAAAGCGTCATGAAACTATTTCATGATGAACTTGCGACCAAGTATCAATGCTTTGAGCATGAATTTGATATCAGTTTTAGCTTAGGTGCCGCCTTGTATCCCGATCACGGGCGCACTGTCGATGAGTTGCTCGCAAGCTCTGATATTATGCTCCATTCTGTGAAATCAGAAGGCAAAGCAAACTGTGCTATTTTCTCATCAAAAACCTCTGCGAAAAATCAACGTAAGTTTCTGATTGAAGACAATTTACTTACCGCTATAGAAAGAAGAGAAATTTATTTAGATTATCAGCCTCAGTATTGCTTACAGTCTGGAAGGTTATGGGGAATCGAAGCGCTAGCTCGATGGAAAAGCCCAACATTGGGTAACGTTTACCCTGATGAATTTATCTCCGTAGCTGAAGTCAGTGGTCATATACGCGCATTAGGTTGGTATTTTATTGAATTAGCCTACCAACATTATTCAGAACTCGATTTTCCAGACGATGCGCCTATATTACTGGCACTGAACTTATCACCAGTTCAAATTAGTGAAACAAACTTTGCTGAAAATATCATAAAAATAACAGAGCGCTACGGTATAAACCCATCCCATATATGCCTAGAAGCCACCGAAGGCATCATGCTAAAAAATCCGGAAGAGGTAGCAAAAGTTGCGTATCAACTTCGTAGTAAAGGGTTTCACTTGGCCTTAGATGATTTTGGTACTGGGTACTCTTCGTTGAAGTATTTGTCATTGCTTCCTATTCATGAAATTAAAATAGATCGTAGCTTTATTTGGCAACTTTCAGAATCGAATACCGCTCATGAACTATTAAAAAGCATTGTCGCAATTGGGCGGTCTACAGGAACAAGAACCGTCGCTGAAGGTGTCGAAACCATTGAACAACTAGAATATGTTAAACAATATGGATGTGACATTGTCCAAGGGTACTTATTTTCAAAACCGGTATCACTAGAAAAAGCGGTACAAATACGCCAATACGACCTTGAAAAAATGGAACCCATTAGTAGCTAAAATATAAACCGCTACCTATAGGTAGCGGTTTATTATGACTCGAAAAGCCTTATGACTTACGACGACGCCACATTGCTAAGCCAAACAATGACATCAGCGCACCGAAACCAAACGAACCACCGACTTTAAGCTCAAGAACTGCCGGATCATGATCCGATGAACGGAAGTGATCTTGATACTTCGGCAGATCACCTTTGTACTCTTCGTTGTAATCAAGCAACTTCGATTCACCGCCATTGATATGCCAGTCAGTCGCATCCACCACCATGTCTTTCAGGCTGTCGCTGATCAACAGGTGATCCAAAGCGCCAACCTCATCATTGTATGAGTAGCTCCAGCTGTCTGGGTGCTTTTGAGCCACAGCATTAATGTAGCCGTAGTTCTTAGTAATCACCGCACCGTTATCACCAAACTGCTCGACACCGTCAATGTAAGTGTTACGCGCCGCTTTGATTTGCTTACCGTATTTCTCTTCAGAGTAATCCGTCAGTACCAGCATTGGGTCTTCCATGCCGTACGAGTTCATATCACCCAGAATCACTTTATGGCCTTTGATGCCATCTAGCGCTTCACCCAGAGCAACTGCTGCAGCCACACGGAAGTTCTCACATGAGCCTTGCTTATCGGCATCAATACCACCTTGGCCGCCCTGTTCGACAGGGGCTGCATCTTCCCAACACTTAGAACCTTTCGATTTAAAGTGGTTAATCGCAACGGTGAGTTTCTCTTTGGTGCCTTTCACTTTAAAAGTTGGCGCCAATGAGTCACGTTGGTAGTTCTTACCGTCTTCAATCACCTTGCCAGAATCGTCTAACACTTCTGGCGCTTGTTGGCTTGGCATCGCGATAACACGGCGGTCTTTAAGCTTAACCACTTTCTTACGGTAAATAACACCTGTTGTAATGACGTCAGTACCAATCGAGTCCATCTCGTCGGTTACGCCATCTTCGTTAGAGTCCACGGCCACAAAGGTATAACGGTCTTTCTTACGCTCAATACGATCATTCAGTTGGTTTACAAGCTGCTGAATGGCAGAGCCTTCACCAAAACCGTTGTTCTCAATTTCCATCAAACCAATGATGTCGGCATCTAGACGAAGAATCGCGTTCACAATCTTCTCTTGCTGCATCTCAAACTCAGTGATGGTGTTCGCGCCACGGTTGTTGCCGTGTTGGTTCGCGTCACCGCCAAATGGAGAGTTAAAGTAGTTCAATACGTTGAAGGTCGCGATACGTAGATCACCTTCATCCATATCAGGCTTGTCAGTACGTGGGTCATTACGTACAAAGTTCTCAGCCGAGATCTGGTTGGTTGTCACTAAGCGATACTCGCCGTAGCTGTAGGTCAGCACGCCTTCTAGGCCAACAATGGTGTCATCAATACGGATATAGTCTTCTGTTGAACCATCTTGGTCAATATCGGTACGGCCAAAGTCCGGATAGAAAGGAACTTGTCCGTCACCGGCTTTTTGATCGGTTTCAACAAAAAGACGACGGTCTGCGTTATCTTTAGTTTGTTGTTTCGCATCTTCAGAGCCAGCTGCAGATAACTGGTTCGGCTGCATGTTAATACGCTCATGGGCCAGTACCATGTTGTTACGACGACCTGCGTAGTCATAACCAAAGGTACGCGTTACACGCATATCAAGCGCTTCGGTTGTTTTCACCAACATGCCTTCATGGCGTTCAAGCGTTGCAGCGAAGTTCTCGTCACTGTCTAAGGCTTCAATTGCTGTCGCTTCAGGCGCTTGTTGCTCGCCCTGCTTAAGCCATTGGTTGTTTTCAACTTTAAGCTGAGTATGACTGTAATACTCTTGAACCTTACCTTTCACACACACTACATCGCCCGCTGCCAGTTCTGAACTCGATTGATTGGTGTGGATAAATAGACCTTCAGAAGTGCTTGAATTGAAGTCATCCTCAAGTGCTTGCAGGTAGAAACCTTTGGTTATGCCAGTAGTGACTGCACTTACCACACCTTTGACGAAGTATTCATCGTCAGTGATGTATGGATAGCCATCAATGAACGGTGATGTTGCGCCTTCACCTTGGATCTCTTGAATGGTTGTGAATACAGGAGCAGAGCCATCTTGTGTACAGGCAAACGCGTCAGGCAACTCTACATTGTCTAGTGAACCTAGCCCTTCAATACTGTCCTTAGGTAACGATACCCATTGCGAAGCATCAAACGTCGCAGAAGGTGTTTGTTTAGCACGAACCAAAGTAACATCTTTACCCCAGTCCACATCGCCCATCAAACCGACAACATCGTGCACCGAACCATCTGAATTCAAGATAGCCAGCGGATCGTCACCATTGTGATTAGCAATCGACGCGTTAAGAATATCAGCTGCCGCTTTAATTTCGTCACTTGCGCTGGTGTGCGCAACCACGAGTACTTCACCGGGCGCTAAAACGTGGCCATTCAAAGATAAAGTGGCGCCCCATGATCCATTACCATTCGCAGACTTCGCCAACGAGTAACCATCTAAATTAATGCTGCTATCGCCGTTATTGGCAATCTCAACCGCTTTGTTATAGCTGCCGCCTTCCACATATTGTGAAATAAACAAATCAGCGTGTGCGCTTGTGGTTAACAAGCTACCAATTGCCACTGCTAGCAATGAAGGTTTATGTAAAAGAGCCATCCGTTTCACCTAAGTTCATCGATTTATAGTCACTGCCATCTATGGGCAGTCATGTATTTTGTGGTAACTATCAGGTTTATTTATGAAAGGAATAAGTCAGTTGGCAAGAAAATGAGGAACTTATCACTTTGGAATCATCAATTGTTTGGCACGTTTTATATTTCCAACATATATAGAAACAAGAGTGACTTTATAAAGCTTGAGGATACCAAATAAGATCACCTGCACAGCATTAGTATGATGAATGTGTTAGCTAGATAATGCTTAAATTATCAATTCAAACAAGAGATTTACTGGGAAGGTAAATGGAGCGGGCAATAAAAAGCCCAAAGTAAACAAAGTCACTTTGGGCTTGAATTTCTAAACGAGTCGTTTTAGTAAACCCTATGGGCGAGTAACAAAACCTACCGCTTCGTATGCTTTTTTCAGTGTTACTGCAGCACGCTCAGAGGCTTTTTCGGCACCCGCTTTCATTACTGCGTCCATGTAAGCACGGTCAGCACGGATACGGTGGTATTCAGATTGAATCGGCTCAAGCATCTCAACCAATGCTGCGCCTACATCTTTCTTAAATGGACCGTACATTTCAACGCCTTGGTACTGCGCTTCGATCTCTTCAAACGTTTTACCCGTCGCCGCAGAGTAAAGACCCATTAGGTTAGAGATACCTGCTTTGTTTTCCCAATCGTGAGCAATACGTGGTGGCGTTTCTGCATCGGTTTGCGCTTTGTTGATCTTCTTGATGATCGACTTAGGCTCTTCTAGCAGAGTAATCACGTTCTTACGGTTGTCATCCGACTTAGACATCTTCTTCGTCGCATCTTGCAGGCTCATTACACGTGCATTCACTGTTGGAATGTAAGGTTCTGGTACTTGGAAGATTGGCGTTTCAGGACCGTAAATGTTGTTAAAGCGAGTTGCGATATCACGCGCTAGCTCTAAGTGTTGTTTCTGGTCGCTACCTACTGGCACTTGGTGAGCACCGTAAAGCAGGATGTCTGCAGCCATCAACACTGGGTAGTCGTATAGGCCTACGTTTACGTCGTTTGAGTGACGTGCAGACTTATCTTTAAACTGAGTCATACGGCTCAGTTCACCCATTTGCGTGTAACAGTTAAGAAGCCAACCAAGTTGAGCATGCTCTGGTACGTGTGACTGAACAAATAGCGTGCTCTTCTTTGGATCAACACCGACAGCAAGACAGATTGCTAATGCGTCTAGAGTCGCTTCGTGCAGTGCTTTCGGATCTTGGCGAACCGTAATTGCATGAAGGTCTACAACACAGTATTGGCAATCGTAATCATCTTGCATCTGTTGCCATTGACGTAGAGCACCCAAGTAGTTACCGATACTTAGTTCACCAGATGGTTGAACACCACTCAATACGATGGGCTTGCTCATGGTTTTAATTCCTTTGCTTGTTAGCTAAGCTCGTTAACTTAGTTTCTTAACCTAGTATCTGAAAAACTTAGCTTCTTAACTTTAAAATAGAAAGCCGTACAGCTCTTCTGCACGGCTCATCCAGTGTACTCATTGATAAGTATTTTGCTAGTAGGTTAGCTAACTTTTATCCGCTTTATGCTGAAACTAGAACGACATCTAGTAATTGCGCAATATTGTCTGCGACATAGTCAGGGTTTGATACTGAAATCGACTCACCGTGGTTGTAGCCGTATGTCAGACCAAACGAGTGACAGCCAGCATTCTTAGCCGCTTTGATGTCATTGCTTGAATCGCCAACCATCAGCATCTCTTCAGCTTTTACATTGTGCTTTTCTAGCAACCAGTTCAACGCCACTGGATTCGGCTTTTTCTCTGGGAAAGAGTCGCCACCCAACACATCAACAAAGTACTTATCAATATCGTGTTGCGCCAGAACGGCTGGTACAAATTTCGATGGCTTGTTTGTTACAAGCGCCATGGTGAAGCCCGCTTTATCCAACTCAGCTAACGTTTCTTTTACTGATGGGTAAAGGTGGCTCAGCTTATGGCCACTCTGCTCGTAAAAATCATCAAACAAGATACGCGCTTTCTTTAGCAGTTCAGGCTCTAGGTTTGGATCAACCGTCAAGTTGCGGCTCAGTGAGCGCCCGATAAGAACGTCAGCACCATTACCCACGTAGTCGCGAACTTGCTCTTCGCTTACAGAAGAAAAACCCAGTTCCTGACAAGCCTGATCAGCGGCAACAGCCAAATCAGGCACGCTATCTAACAAGGTTCCATCCAAATCAAAGGCAATCAGTTTTATTGAGCTTAATGACATCTTACTTTCCTATTTATTATGTTCGTCTTATGAGTTGAGATCCAAGACGTAAAAAAGGGGCCAATGAGCCCCTTAATATTCAATCTATCTGTAGTTTTACGATTATGCGTTTACTTTTGCAAGCTCTGAACGCATCTCATCAATCACTTCTTTGTAATCTGGTTGATTGAAGATAGCGGAACCCGCAACGAACATATCTGCACCCGCTTCTGCAATTTCACGGATGTTATCAACCTTCACGCCGCCATCAATCTCAAGGCGGATATCACGGCCAGATTCGTCAATAAGTTTACGAACAGCGCGCAGCTTATCAAGAGTATGAGGAATGAAAGATTGACCGCCAAAGCCAGGGTTCACTGACATCAGTAGAATCATGTCGACTTTGTCTAGGATGTAATCAAGGCAAGAAAGTGGCGTTGCTGGGTTAAGTACGACACCCGCTTTACAGCCGTGTTCTTTGATTAACTGTAGAGTGCGATCAACGTGCTCAGACGCTTCAACGTGGAAGGTAATCATTGATGCGCCAGCTTTGGCAAACTCAGGTACGATGCTGTCTACTGGCTTAACCATTAGATGAACATCGATAGGAGCTGTGATGCCGTAGTCGCGCAATGCTTTACAGATCGGTGCACCAAAAGTCAGGTTAGGTACGTAGTGGTTATCCATCACATCGAAGTGCACAACGTCGGCACCGGCTGCGAGTACTTTTTCGACGTCTTCACCAAGACGAGCAAAATCTGCAGACAAAATCGATGGAGCGATTAGAAAATCTTTCATACCAAACCTCTTAAGAGTGAGTAAATTGCGAATATCACCGCCTTGTGACCTCTCATACACAAGTACAAGACTCAATCCCAAGACTATTTGGTGTGCAATTCTACCTAAGCACCTAAGCAGATCCTAGCAGTTCGAAAGATTAGTTTAAGAAAGTACCCGTGGGTCACTCAATTTAATGAGTTAGAGGATTATTCTGACGACGACAATTCTGTTGAAGCGTGTTGCTGGTTTTTCTCTTTATGGAAAAGCGCCAGTAACTCATCAACTTTATTGCGCCCTGCGCCATTACGGCTAATGGTGCGCTTAACCTTGACCACGTTCAGTTCCGCACCATGGTATAAACGGCGCGTTAAGGTGGTGTCATGGTTTGAAATCAAGACAGGAATATCGCGTTCCATCGCCGCTTTTTCAGCGACATCCGCCAGTGCAGCTTGGTCATCTAAGCTAAAACCATTACCTGCGTAAGAGGTAAAGTTAGCCGTGTTCGACAGCGGTGCGTATGGAGGATCACAGTAAACCACGCAACCTTTACGCGCGCGGCTAAAGGTTTCATGGTATCCCTCACAGACGAAGGTGGCTTTTTTCGCTTTCTCAGCAAAAAACTCTAGCTCGGCTTCAGGGAAATAAGGTTTTTTATAAGAACCAAACGGAACGTTAAAACCGCCCTTCTTGTTGTAACGACACAAGCCATTGAAGCCAAATCGGTTCATGTACAAGAAAGCTAACGAGCGATACATAACGTTATCTGTACCATTGAACTCAGCGCGAACATCTAAGAACACTTCTCTACGGTTATTCTCCGGACAGAACCAACGCTTCGCTTCAGTGATATAGGTTTCAGGATCGGTTTTAAGTAGATTGTATAGGTTGATAAGATCAGGATTAATATCTGCAAGTAGGTACTGTTCAAAATCAGTATTCAGAAATACTGATCCGGCACCGACAAACGGTTCTACCAATTTACGAGCAGGTGGCAGGTGACGTTGGATGTCTTCAACTAGGCCATATTTACCACCAGCCCATTTTAGAAAGGCACGCTGCTTTTTCATTTACTGCTCTATCTATCAACTCAAAAATAAGGCTGCGGAATGTAACATATTTTGAGACTAAGCTCAGGGTTATTTCGCACGTTCTATCTCTCGATGCACTTGATTCATCGATTTTGCCCAAGGTTCCAACTGTTGAAGTGGTTTTGATAACGCACTTGCCGCATCTCGCGCCACTTGAATCGTTGGGTAATCTTGATAAGTGATAATAAACCACTTGGTGTCGTTACGAAGTGTTGGGTAAATACGAACCTTGTTCTCAAGCTCATACTCTTCAATGAAAGATTGTACATCTTCCAATGATGTCATCGCACTCAACTGCAGGGTATAAGCGCGCGGCGAGATAGCTTGTAGCTCTTCGCGTGCAAATGAGAATGTGATTTTTTTTGTCGGAGGTGCTGATTGTGTTAGCTCTGAACCTTCATTCGTTGCCGGCAATGACTCACGTTCCACAACATCAGGCTGCGGGATAACGACTGCATCTGTCTTTTCTTCAACTACAGCTTCAATTGCACTGGTATCAACACTCTCAGGTTTATCATCAAGCAAAGCATCGACCACATCAGAGGTGATCACCACACGTTGCTGATCTTGTTCTACCTGACCAACACTGGCTGTCTCTTCAACCACGACCGGCGGCAGAGAAGAGCTGTCATCGTCAGCACCTTGATAACTCATATCAACTTCGGCTTCAGAATCGACAGTTCCGTCGATTGTGGCTTGCTCAGTTACATTTTCCACTTCCAACGTTGGAATAACTGTCTGCTCAATAGGGGCGATAATAGATTGCGCTTTATCGTCAGGCGTTGGTTGATTAAACATCCACCAGTAACCGCCGCCGATAACAAGCAACAACAACGCCACCACAATCGCAATATTGATAGGTGAACCAATGATTGAGCGAATAATAATCCTTTTTTCCACTTTCAATTCTCCTAAGGCCATTAGCTCACCGGGCAAAGGTTGCGCTTTTTTAAATGCATTTCGCACCCGAGATTCTGACTCATCATCGACATATCGAATCACCAGTGACTCAAAGAAATGTTCAGCTTCTGGTTGCGAAAGATCATCGATCTCAAGGGCGATAGGTTTGTGCGGCTGACCGTAACTAAGTCGTGTTAATAGCGTGTCTAGGTGACCAGTTTGCGAGAACAGAACGATATTAATCGTCCATTGAGGGTTTGATTGAGATTCAAGTACCAACATCCATAATTCTGATACCAGTAGCTCAGACAATCGGTGGGCGTCATCAATGACAATAAGCACATTACACGTATCTCCATCCAGCAACCTAGCAAGGCTATCAGATAAAGAATCATGTTGATTAAAGAGTGGGTCAGAAACAATCTGACTAAGAATAAGTGCGCGGCGCTGTTGATCGTCTTGGCTTGGGTGACAAAGCAGTAAACACTGATTTTTTTCTGTCGACCATGCTTCAAGATAACGCTGAGCTAACCAAGATCGGCCAGAACCCGTTTTACCAGCAACATTTACAAAGTTTGAACCAAAGTTAGTTAAAAGCTGTAAACGCTCTAGCAACTCAACTTGAGACTCTAACTCCAATACTCTTAAATCATGAGCCAAACTCATTGGGGATCCCTACTGATAAGTTCGATCTGTAAAGCGCTTGAGTTGCCTAGAGTTTAGCTAGGCAACCTCACAACCGAATTTAAAGAGTACGGCAGAAATCAATCGCTTGTTTAATGATGTCTTGAGGTACATCAGCAACCACTTCAGCAGTACCAATACTTGTTGGTAATACCAGACGCAACTGACCAGACAGCACTTTTTTATCGCGCATCATGTGCTTCATAAAGTCTTCAAAAGACATGCTTTCTGGCGTATGGATTGGTAGTTTCGCATTCTTGAGTATAGAAATAATTCGCTCAAGTTGCTGCTGAGAAATCAGTCCCTGTAATTGGGCGGTTTTTGCTGCCATTACAGTGCCTGACGACACAGCTTCACCATGTAGCCAATTACCATAGCCTAGTTCTGCTTCAATCGCATGACCAAATGTATGACCTAGGTTCAATAACGCTCTGATTCCTGACTCTTTTTCATCGATAGCAACCACTTCAGCCTTAATTGCACAACAACGAGCAATCGCGGTAATCAGTGCGTCTTCATCAAGTTGATACAGTTTCTCTAGATTCTGTTCCAACCAGCCAAAAAAGGCTTCATCGTAAATGATGCCGTATTTGATCACCTCAGCCATGCCCGCTGCAAACTCACGCTCTGGAAGCGTTGATAGGCAGTTAGTATCGATGATGACAGATTTTGGTTGGTAAAAAGCGCCGATCATATTCTTGCCAAGGGGATGGTTCACTGCAGTTTTACCACCTACAGAGGAGTCCACTTGAGAAAGAAGGGTCGTCGGGATTTGAATGAAATCAATACCGCGCTGGTAGCAAGAGGCAGCAAAACCGACCAAATCACCGATAACACCACCACCCAAAGCAATCACCACCACATCGCGGCTGTAATTTCCTTCAAGCATGTAGCTCATCACTGAGTTGAACGTTTCAAGTGTTTTGTATTGCTCACCGTCTGGCAACTCTAAAAGAGATGTCTGACAGCCGACTTGATCCAATAGCGATAAAATTTTATCAGCATAAAGAGGCGCTACTGTCACATTACTGATAACAACAACTTTCTGCTTACCTGATAAAAAAGAAAGGTACGCCGGGTCTTCAAATAACCCGGCGCCAATAGAGATAGGGTAGCTACGCTCAGCTAGATTGACCGTAATCCGTTCCATGGGTTTGCTCTCCGAAAAATGAACTTAACGTTCTTCTAGCATTTTTACGATCTGGTTGGCTACCACTTTTGCACTTTGGTCGTCAGTACGAACTGTGTAGTCCGCCACTTCTTCGTATAGTGCGTTGCGAGATACAGCTAGATCTTCTAGCACATCACGCGGGTTGTCTGTTTGAAGTAGAGGGCGTTTCTTGTCGCGGTTAGTGCGAGCAAGTTGCTTTTCAATTGTTGTCTCTAGGTATACAACAATGCCTCGTGCAGATAGACGGTTACGGTTTTCTTTGCTCAGCACTGAACCACCACCTGTCGCAAGAACAATACCTTGTTCTTCTGTCAGATCGTTGATTACAGATTCTTCGCGCTTACGGAAACCATCTTCGCCCTCAACATCAAAAACCCATGCGATGTCTGCGCCAGTGCGCTCTTCGATCACAGTGTCAGAGTCTAGAAACTCCATATGAAGTTGGGAAGCTAGGTGTCTACCAATTGTACTTTTGCCGGCGCCCATTGGGCCAACAAGAAAAATATTGCGTTTCTCAGCCATGTTTTTAGCAGTAATTTACAACGTTAATTCAATGACATCGCCACAAGGTAGGTCAGTACAAGTACTGAAATTAAAAGGCCCGTGGCACCGATTCCTCACAGATAATTCGTGATAAGACCCGAAATTATCAAGGTTAGGTGCCACTAATGCAACTTTATTTTTAATCTAATTGCTCATTACTGAATCACAACTTTAGGTGTAACAAAAATAAGTAGTTCACTTTTGCCTACATTTTCATAGCTACGACGGAACAATGCGCCAAGAACAGGAAGGTCTCCTAACAGTGGAACTTTATCAACTTGGCTGCTCACACTGTGTTGAAAAATACCACCTAACACGACCGTTTCACCATTATTAACAAGTACTTGCGTTCCAATTCTTTGCGTATCAATAGCGACAGCTTCACCGGTGCCGGTTTTCACCACTTGCCCCGGCCTATCTTGAGTCACGCTCAAATCCAATACCAAACGATTGTCGGGTGTGATCTGCGGAGTCACCTTGAGACTCAATACCGCTTTCTTAAATGCGACTGAAGTAGCACCACTTGAAGAAGACTCTAAATAAGGGATTTCAGTACCTTGCTCAATATAAGCGGGGTTTTTATTGGTGGTAATTAAGCGTGGGCTAGAAATAATCTCTGCTTTCGACTCTTGTTGCAGTGCTGACAATTCAAGATCAAGCAAGGTATCAGACCCCAGCTTGGCTACCTGAAACGCAATACTCGACGCGCTCGGAGAAGTTGCTCCTAAATTAACGTTGAGGAAATCGTCAATCGCACTATTCCCACCATTATCGTCATACGGTGTAATTTGCGATGGATGGTTGCCCTCTATCGAGCCGCCAACTTTGAAGCTTCCGTTGGTCGAGGAAACGCCCCAACGCACTCCTAGTTCATCAAGATTACCCTCAGTAACAGTGACAATACGTGCTTCTATCTGAACTTGCTTCACGGGAATGTCTAGCGATTCAATAATGCCTCGTATCACCGCAATGTTTTCTTCCAATTCACGGATCAACAGGGAGTTAGTTCGCTCATCAATGGTAATCGAGCCTCGCTCGGACAACATGCTTACCGCCCCTTCCCCACCAATCATGTCGGCAATGTCGGTGGCTTTGGCAAAGTTAATCTTGATGATTTCCGACTTGAGTTCACCTAGCTCTTCTTCCAAACGAGATTTCTCTAGCGCTTGTTGCTCTCTAAGGTCGAGCTCAGCTTTAGGTGCCACCAAGATAACGTTGCCATCAACACGCTTATCCAATCCCTTAACTTGCAAGATAATGTCGAGAACTTGCTGCCAAGGCACACCATCTAAACGTAAAGTCAGGTTACCCGTGACTGAATCAGAAACAACGAGATTGAAATCGTTGTAATCAGCAATAAGCTGCAAAACATTACGTACAGGGATATCTTGGAAGTTAATCGATATCACCTTGCCTTCTTTTTCTAAAACATTTTTCTCTATTGTCACTTCATCAATAGTAGGCCCACTGATCACTACCTCAATAAAGCGACCTTTTAAGTTGTATTCATATTGATAGTCACCAGCGATCGTTGCCAACAATCGCGTACTGGGCGTTTCCTTATACACCTCAATACCTTCAACTAAGGTCGCGAAGTCCTTCACATCCAGAAGGTAAAGCTTATCGTCATTCACCTGAGTATTGAGTAACTCGATACTTAAACCTTCCTGAGCACGTTGAACATCCACCACAGCAGTACTGGTTGCCAATTCGATAATGATGACGGCGTCTTTCTCCTTGTTGACCCTAAAATCAATATTTTCCAATTGATTTGGCAAGCTCTCGGCATAGCTGAACACGCTAACCACCAACATCACAGACACAACTAGGCTTTGCAGCCCTTTGTTTATTAACTTACTTAGTCCTTTAATCATATTTACATCTCATATCCACATCATGTGACATTGGTTTACTTCAGAGCGAGCTTAACGTTGCGCTTATGCCAACAACCTAAACCATCTGGAAGGGTTTCATTAATCTGTACGTACTGGCTCGTCACCTTAGTCACTCGACCATTATTTAAGCCAATAAACTGACCTTTTTTCACATTGACCACGTTCCCTTTTGGGGTTTGTACTAACCCTGAAACGCTTGTTCCACTGCCCATTACGCCTCTTAAACGCAGCTTACTCAGTGGGTATTTTTCTAACTTGCCAATACGAGAGCGAGCGTTCGGCTGCCAACAGTCTTTCTTCACCAAGGGTTGATTTTGCACCATGGCTTCTTTAGGAAGTTCAAAGGGAGGACGAAAAGCGTGGCGTTGATAAGTTGCGGCCAAGAACTCCGTTTCTGGGACAAGTTTTTCTACCTCTTTTCTCGCCTTAGCTTCAACTTGCCTCACAAAATCTTCTAACGAATCCTGATTGGCTTTACAGCCTGAAAGCACAAGCAGTAACAATAGGGACAAAAGGACGCTACTGAATTTCATCATTCACCTCCGATTTAAACTGATAGGTGTAAGCTCGAACCCTGAAGTGCAGCGTGCTGCTTTCTTGACTGACTCGCTGCCAATTCACATCATCGAAGCTAATAATGCGCGGCAGTTTTGCGATGGCTGCGGAGAAATCACCAATCTCGTGGTAATCACCGGTTAGCTCAATATTGAGGGGTAACCGATAGAGGAATTCCTTGTTCTGCTTTTGCCCCCAATCAATGCGCGTAAAGGTTAGCGCATTATCCAAACCAAGTTCATTCACTGAGGCCAACATACTGGCGAGCTCCTTTTGAACTGGCAACTGTTCTAACAGATAGTCGTAGCGACTGGTTAGCTCATCCAACTGACTCTGAAGCTTAGGCAAAGCCGCAACCTTGTTCGCTTTTATCCTTAATGTTGCTTTCAAAGTCTGCTCTTGCTGCTTCATCTGCTGCAGTTCATCGTCTAAAGGCAGCACATACAGCCAAGTCCCGACACCTTGGATTAATATCACCAGCAACAGAATAACGAGCAGTTGGGGCAACAACGGCCATTCGGTGATCTCATCAACATCGAGATCTTGCAAGCTCACACTATTTTGCCAGCTAATCCTACTTTGAAGGTTAGCCATGATTTGCCCCCTTCTCTTTTCTGCTCGCGGTTGCGCTCTCTGCGGTTGTGTTTTCTAAAGAAACAGGTCTAAACACAAAAGAGACCTTGAAGGTCTGAAACTCTTTATTGAAGCGCTTTCGGTTATGGATAATAGAGTGCATCTCGACCCCTTTAAGAGAATCAGAACGCTCTAGATTGTCCAACATTGTGGCGAGGCGAGCCGTACTGTCGCTGATACCTGCCATCTCAATCTCCTGACCATTCATCTTTATCTTGTCGACATACACGCCCTCAGGAATCAGCTCCGGCATTAGATTCATAAAGTCGGTGGTCTTATTACGGCCAAGCTGTAACGACTCCACGACATCAAGTCGAGTCAGAATGGCTTTGTGTTCTTGTTCTGCAACTTTTAACGATTGAATTTGTCGGTCGAGCTCGGCAATGTATTGATTAAGATAATTGAGGCGAGCTTGCTGTTTGGCTTGTTGACCCTGAAAATAGTGACCAATCGCCCATTGCCCTGTAAGTGCAATGATGACGCCAAGAATGACTAGGTGGATAAAACGCTTCTTGTGCTGAGCGCGAATCTCATCACGCCACGGCAGCAGGTTAATTTGATGCAACATGCTTCTCTCCTTGCCACTTGAGTCCACTCATCGCCATACCCGCGGCAATGCCGAAATGTTGCCAGTTCATCGGCAGTTGGTGCCGCTTCGCCACCTTGTTCTCAAATAACGATAAAGGATTGAGCGATTCACAACTCATCTGAAAATGGCGCTCTAGATCTTCAACTACCATCGGAATGCTGGCTCCTTCGCCCATCAGCCAGATCCCGGATATCGGCTCAAGTGCATTCACTGAGGAATAGAGTTGCAACTGTCGCTTAAGCTTTTCAACCAAATTAACAATAAACCGATGTGTGTCCTCTGCGTTGCCGAAAACACCTTCTGTATAACTCGGGCTGTCAGTACCGCGAAGATCTTGAGTACCAAAGGCGATGTCTTTATAGAAAGGTGCTGAATCCTGCGGGATAATGCCTAACGACGTTTGGTCAACTCCCACGTCCACTAGCAACCAGTTACTTTTTTCAGGATAAAGGCGTGAAGCCAACTGCCAAATATTGAGCAGACCATGTGCTTGGGTGTCGACGACAACAGGTTTAAATCCGGCTTTATTTAAAGCATCCGCTCGACTGTCTACAACTTCCTTACGAGTCGCATATATCTGATAGCTACTTGTCGATCCTTTACCAAATCGTTTGTCTTCCAGCTTTACAAAATCTAAACTCAGCTCCTCGATAGGAAAGGGAGATTGATGAGCAAAGGTTTGATAGATAGAAAACTCCTTTTCTCTGTCTTCTAAGTCACTCTCTATTTGCAGTACTTTGCTGATCACCGTGTTATCGGGTACCGAAATGGCGACGTTGCGACAGCCAAAAGGCAGTCCTTTCCTAAGTTCTTTAAGTTTCTTAACAGTTTTCTGATACTCCAAAGTATGGTTAGCTGTAAAAATGTCGTCCGAAATCGGCAGCTCTTTGTATCCCACTAGGGCATACGACTCCCCCACGGGTTTTAGTACCACGGCTTTGATGCTGTGATGATTTATATCTATACCTGTAATTAATGATGAACCCATGTGACCTAGCTCCTGAAGTGCCAAGCATTTCGTTGATTATCTAGGGGTTGTGATTATTAGTTAAATAAGCGTTAATAAACGAAAGCTAAGTTTTTAACCTAGAGTACAAGGGTTTGCTGCTTATCAGCCTTAACTAATCAGGGATTATCCGGTGAAGTTCATAAAGCGATTATTCATATTTACATTGATTTGCATGATTCTTGGAGTCAGTACAATTTTCGGGTTTTACTATTACGTAAAACCAGAGTTGCCTGATGTTGCCACTTTGCGTGACGTAGAACTCCAAACGCCAATGCAAGTCTTCAGTCAAGACGGTAAATTGATCTCTCAATTTGGTGAAAAGCGTCGTAATCCAGTGACTTATGATGAGATTCCTCGCCACCTAGTTGAAGCTTTGATTGCTACCGAAGATAGCCGCTTCTACGAGCACCCTGGTATTGATCCAATTGGTATTACTCGAGCAGCACTCGTGGTTGCTATGTCCGGTTCAGCCAAACAAGGGGCAAGTACCATTACTCAGCAGCTTGCGCGTAACTTCTTCTTATCTAATGAGAAAAAGATCATGCGTAAAATCAAAGAGATCTTCATTGCGATCCACATAGAGCAACTTCTGAGTAAAGAAGAGATCATGGAGCTTTACGTAAACAAGATCTTCCTTGGTCACCGTTCATATGGTTTCGGCGCAGCAGCGCGTGTTTATTTTGGTAAGGATCTTCCTGAGCTCACCTTAAGTGAATTGGCTACGCTTGCGGGCATGCCAAAAGCACCTTCAACTATGAACCCTATTTATTCTGTTGAGCGTGCGACCAACCGTCGTAACGTGGTATTACGTCGTATGCTAGACGAAAAATACATCACTCAATCGGAGTACGATGAAGCTCGCAGTGAAGAACTTATCTCGAAATATCACGGTGCCGAGATTGAACTGAGCGCACCATATGTAGCAGAAGTTGCACGAGCTTGGATGGTTGAACGCTATGGTGAAGCCGCTTACACATCAGGCATGAAGGTTTACACGACCGTTGATTCAAAACTGCAAAAAGCAGCGAACCAAGCCGCGATTAAGAACCTGCTCGGCTACGATGAGCGTCACGGTTACCGTGGTGCTGAAAAAGTATTATGGCAAACGGCGCAATCAACTTGGGATCAAGAACAAATCGTTAAGCACCTTAAGTCTCAACCAACCTATGGTGACTTAGTACCAGCAGTTGTAACTGCTGTTGATTCGAAAAGTGCTCAAGTTTGGGTTAAGAACCAAGGCGAAGGCACTATCGAGTGGCAAGGCATGAACTGGGCACGTAAATTCCTAACGGACAACCGCCAAGGACCAGCGCCTTCTCAAGCGAAGGAGATTTTGGCTGTTGGTGAGCAAGTTTGGGTTCGACATGAAGCAGTAACAGGCGATGAAGTATCTGAAGAGCCTACCGAAGAAACAACAACTGAACCTGAAACACCGGTTGTATGGCGACTAAGCCAAGTGCCAAATGCAAACACCGCGTTTGTTGCCATGAACCCTAACAACGGCGCAGTATTGTCGATGGTGGGTGGCTTTAACTTTGTACACAACAAATTCAACCGTGCGACCCAATCTATTCGTCAGGTGGGTTCTGGTATCAAGCCATTTATCTACTCAGCGGCGATTGAAAAAGGTTTAACACTAGCCTCACTGATCAACGATGCGCCTATTAATCAATGGGATAAGAGCCAAGGTACGGCATGGCGACCAAAGAATTCACCACCGACCTATGTGGGTCCAACTCGTTTACGTATTGGCTTAGCTCAATCTAAAAACGTAATGGCGGTACGTGTACTGCGCGAAGTGGGCTTGGATGATACTCGTAACTACCTAACTCGATTTGGTTTTGATATTGACGAAGTACCGCGCTCTGAAACCATTGCTCTGGGTGCGGGTAGCTTAACGCCAATGAAGGTAGCTCAAGGTTACTCAGTATTTGCGAATGGCGGCTACTACGTTGAACCTTTCTACATCAGCCGCATTGAAACACCATTTGGTGAGACTGAATTCCAAGCGACACCGAAAGTTGTGTGTAAAGACGATTGCCAACAGCCTATGACCTCAGATTCAATGGCTGATGAGTTTGCAGAGCAAGATGTGGATGCCCAAGTACAGTACGCACCTCAAGTGATCACTGAGCAGAACGCGTTCCTTGTTCGTGAAATGATGTACAGCAATATCTGGGGCGGCGGTGACTGGAGTGCAGGCACAGGCTGGAATGGTACAGGTTGGCGTGCTCAACCGCTGAAGCGTCGCGATATTGGCGGAAAAACCGGTACCACCAACGATTCGAAAGATACTTGGTACAGCGGTTACGGCCCAGGCATGGTTGCAACGGTATGGGTTGGCTTTGACAACCACAACCGTAACCTAGGTCGAACCAAAGCGAACTCTAACCTTGGTAAGAATCAAATTACAGGTGCAGAAGCGGGCGCTAAAACAGCAGAGCCGGCATGGGTTGATTTCATGGGCACAGCGTTAGCGGGTGTTCCTGCACAACGTAAAGAGCTTCCAGAAAATATCGTTCGCGTTCGTATCGACCGTGAAACTGGCTTACTGACCAACAAGTTCGATAGCTCATCAATGTTCGAGTATTTCGAGAAAGGCACTGAGCCAACCGAGTACATTACTGAACGTTTCAATGATGACATCTACTCAACGTCATCAGGTGAAGCAGTAGAAGAGCTGTTCTAATTAGGGTTTGTTGAACCAAGTAACATGAACCAACAAAAAGGGTTGATATGAATTCATATCAACCCTTTTTTGTTATCTACAATTTAAACGGCTTTGTACCTACAATCTGAATTTGGCCGTTAAGCTGTTTTTTCCAATTGAGTTCGGATAGCCTCAGCCAATTGCTCAAAGCGCCCCTTTAACGGAGAACCCGGTCGGTAGGCAACAACAATACGACGTGAAGGTGTTGGATTCACCGCTGGAACGTAACACACACCATCTTTCTGCTTTTCCTTTGGTACAGACAATTGAGGTAGCAAGGTAATGCCCGCCCCTGCTGCTACCATGTTACGCAGCGTTTCTAAGCTGGTCGCTTTAAAGCGCTCATCGTCTTTTGCACCCGCAGCAAAACAGAAGCCTAAGGCTTGGTCTCGTAAGCAGTGACCATCGCCCAGTGCAAGTACGGTTTGTCCATTTAACTGCAACATATCGACAGTGTCTTGCTTAGCCCACTCATGATCACATGGCACTGCGACGCTTAACGGTTCGTTATACACATCAATCTCTTTGAACGCCGCCGTTTCATCAACTGCAGCCAATACCAAGCAATCAAGCTTGCCATCTTCAAGTTGACTCACTAGCTGATGGGTCTGCGCTTCATGCAGGTAAAGCTCAAGATCGGGGAAGCACTCTTTAAGATGAGGAATGATCTTAGGTAAAATATAAGGGCCAACGGTCGGAATAAAACCAATGTGCATCGGCCCCGTCATCGCTTCACCGTGTCCACTTGCCATATCCTTAAAAGTCTTTACTTCATTGAGAATACGCTTGGCTTGTTCAACAAGTTGTAACCCTGATTCTGTAAATATGACCTTCCTTGGACTACGCTCGGTTAACTGAAGTCCAATTTCATCTTCTAGTTTGCGTATTTGACCGCTTAGTGTCGGCTGACTGACAAAGCACGCTTCTGCCGCTTTTCGGAAGTGTTTATGCTCTGCGAGCGCCACCAAGTATTCAAAGTCACGAATGTTCATGATCAGTCTCTTACCTCAGGTTTTAATAAGAACAAGGGGTTTCATAGAAACATTTAAAAGAAAAATGCTCTTGATAGAATTTACCTATCAAAACCATAACATCAAACGATTAGAGCTATCAAAGGATTTGTCTAATAATGGGCTCAACGAAACGAAACAGAGCAAAGAAAAACGTTAAGCTCTGATAGAACAAAATTAAAAATACTATTTAAGGAAATCAATATGTTTGCATCTAAAGAAGGTCAATCAATCCCTCAAGTAACATTCCCAACTCGCCAAGGCGATGCATGGGTTAACGTAACGACGGAAGAGCTATTCAAAGACAAGACAGTTATCGTATTCAGCTTACCAGGTGCGTTTACACCGACATGTTCTTCAAGCCACCTACCTCGTTACAACGAGCTACATTCTGTATTCAAAGAAAACGGTGTTGATGACATTCTATGTGTTTCAGTAAACGACACATTCGTAATGAACGCTTGGAAAGCAGACCAAGAAGCTGAAAAAATCACATTCATCCCAGATGGTAACGGTGATTTCACAGACGGTATGGGCATGCTAGTTGAGAAAAACGACATCGGCTTCGGCAAACGTTCATGGCGCTACAGCATGCTGGTTAAAAACGGCGTGGTAGAAAAAATGTTCATCGAAGAAGACGTACCAGGCGACCCGTTCAAGGTTTCTGATGCAGATACTATGCTTAACTACATTGCTCCTGAGCACAAAGAGCAAGAGTCAATCACAGTATTCACTAAGCCAGGCTGTCCTTTCTGTATGAAAGCGAAGCAGAACCTAATCGACAAAGGTTTGAACTACGAAGAAGTAGTACTAGGTAAAGACGCGACAACAGTAAGCCTACGTGCAATCTCTGGTCGTACAACGGTTCCACAAGTATTCATCGGTGGCAAACACATCGGTGGTAGCGAAGAACTAGAAACTTTCCTAGGCTAATCGCTTCATCGCCGATATAGGCTTAGAAGTCTCAGCTAACCCACCCTCTTGTGGGTTAGCTATTCCAAACACTCTTATCTGAGTTTTGGGAAAAAGAATATAGCTGGTGACTCGCCTGTCTTTTACTAACCTATAGTTAGCAATAAAAGCAGAGTCACAAGCTAAACCTAATAAAACAGAATCACAAAACTGACCCGCTATCCTGACTCTCAAGAAATCACCAGAGTTGGAGGGGTTCGTTCAAACCAAATTTAGCCATTGCGAGAAAATTATTATGAAACAAGTCAATGTAGATGTAGCAGTTATCGGGGGCGGTACGGCAGGTTTAGGTTCTTACCGCGCTGCAAAAGCACACACTGACAGTGTCGTGATGATTGAAGGCGGCCCTTACGGTACAACCTGTGCTCGTGTTGGTTGTATGCCATCTAAACTGCTTATTGCAGCAGCGGAAAGCGTACACCAAATCGAGAAAGCTCCGGCTTTTGGCGTTCACCCACAAGGTGATATCGTGATTAACGGCCGTGAAGTGATGGACCGAGTGAAGTTTGAACGTGACCGTTTTGTTGGTTTTGTTTTAGAAGGTGTTGATGAAATCCCAGAGCAAGACAAGATCTCTGGCTACGCAAAATTTTTAGACGACAACACACTACAAATTGATGACCACACGGTTGTCACAGCTAAACGTATTGTTATCGCAACTGGCTCTCGCCCTGCATACCCTGCCGTTTGGAATGAGCTTGGTGATCGTCTGATCATTAACGACGACGTATTCAGCTGGGATGATTTACCAGAATCAGTGGCGGTATTTGGCCCGGGCGTTATTGGCCTAGAGCTTGGTCAGTCACTGCACCGCTTGGGTGTAAAAACAAAACTGTTCGGCTTAGGTGGTCAAGTAGGCCCAGTAACCGACCCAGAGATCATGGCTTACGCAGACAAAGCCTTCAATGAAGAATTCTACCTTGATGCCGACGTAAAAATCGAAAGCATGAAACGTATTACTACTGAATCGGGTGAAGATCGCGTCGAGATCCAGTTCATCAATAAAGAAGGTGAATTAGAAACTAACGTCGTTGAATATGTACTTGCAGCAACAGGTCGTCGTCCAAACACTGATAAGCTTGGCCTAGAGAATACCTCTCTAGAACTTGATGAACGTGGTGTTCCTATCGCAGACCACTACACACTACAAACATCGCTACCATCAGTATTTATTGCCGGTGACGCAAGTAACCAACTGCCTCTACTACATGAAGCAGCAGACCAAGCACGTATTGCGGGTGATAACGCAGGTCGCTTCCCAGAGATTCGTGCAGGCCTACGCCGTTCTAAAATCTCAGCGGTATTCTCTGACCCACAAATCGCGATGGTGGGTGAAACTTACAAAGAGATCACCACACGCTTAGGCACATGTGGTTGTTTCGCAACAGGTGAAGTGTCTTTCGAGAACCAAGGTCGTTCACGAGTGATGCTGCGCAACAAAGGTATTCTGCACGTATACGGCGAGCAAGGTACAGGCCGCTTCCTTGGTGCTGAAATGATGGGACCAAACGCAGAACACTTGGCTCACCTATTAGCTTGGGCACACCAAAACAAGATGACGGTTTCTGAAATGCTGGATATGCCGTTCTACCACCCAGTGATTGAAGAAGGTGTGCGAACAGCGCTACGTGACCTCAATGCGAAACTGCACCTAGGTCCAGAGATAGTGAAACACTGTCTAGATTGTGGCCCTGGTTGTTAATCTCAGGCTATCGTTAGTCAGTTAACAAACGCTAGATACTAAAAAGGAAAGCCAGTGGCTTTCCTTTTTGTTTTTGGCAACAAGTAAACTATAGATTCCCGATTACGCTCCTTCGTCGCTCTCGGGAATGACAGCTATTTTCATACACGTCTAGGCGAAGCTAACCAGAATAGCGGTGCTCTTCAAACGCGTCTAAACTGAAGCAAATCAAAGTGACGCATCAGCTAAACCAAAACTAAACTCGTCATTCCAGAACCGCGGGACGAGGTATCTGGAATCTCTTGAAGCCATTGCTTATCGCTAAAGGCTTAGCAATTACTTCTCAGCAGCAATCACAGAGATCTCAACAAGTAGCGCTTCACGAGCCATATCACCCGTTACACATGCGCGAGCTGGAGCGTGACCTTCAGGAACCCATGCATCCCATACTGCGTTCATTTCTTGGAAGTCTTTCATGTCTTTCAAGTAAATCGTTGCTGACAGCATGTGCTCTTTATCGCTGCCCGCTTGCTCAAGTAGGGCTTCCACTTTATCTAGCATCGTTTGTGTTTGTTCTGTGATGTCTTTAGTTGCATCAGCACACACCTGGCCACATAGGTAGATAGTGCCGTTGTGTTTAACAATACGGCTCATGCGTTGTTTGGTTTCTTGGCGCTCAATCATTGACTTTCTCTCTCTGTGTCACCGTGATCCAATATCTTGTGACGTGTTATTATCAGGGCAACAAGCATAACGCGAATTAAGCCTAAGATGACATGTGTTCATTGCAATAAAAATGAAAAAATCTTCAACAAACTCGGTCGCTGCCAACGTTGCATGAACCAGCTAATGGTGTTGTCGCTAGTAAGTTGGGGAGCGTGGTGGTTATTTTTCAAAGAAGACCCAAAAACCATCAATGCCATCGCGTTGATGATGGCCGCTTTCACGTTCAGTGGGTTGTTGTGGTTGCATTGGATAATGAAATTTTTCGTGCTGCCTTTAAGGAACAAAAAGCGTTAGCTGGAAATCTTTACTGGATAAAGAGTAGTGATTAGAGACAGAGCTAAATAATCCGATAATTCGTCATAATTATCGAGCCATCATCATTTCCCAAACAGCAGATAGAAAAAAGCCCCAGAACCAATCGATTCTAGGGCTTTCTTAGAAAATTCTAAGAAAAAGCAGTGGTACTTTAATAGACCGGACTTTTCTTAGTTTGTTCCCAAAAAAGATCAGATTTTTGATCTTTTTTTTAGGGGCTATAAAATCAATGCTTTATGCAACATTCACCTTTGCGATGATCTGTTCAACCAAGTTCACTTCCAACGCCACTTCATCACATGCATGTTGGCGAGGACACTGATCACAATCTTTCAGTACCTTCTCAGGTAGCAAAGATTTCGATGTTGGTAAAAAGTCATGCTTCATAAAGAACTCTGGGGTACGAGTCAGCACAAACACCTTCTTGATCGCCATTTGTCGCGCTTTCTCAACCAAGTGCTGCACAATCGCGGTACCCTGCCCTTGACCTTGCCAGCCAGCTTCAACACCTAACGAACGGATTTCCGCTAAACCAGAGTCATACACATAGAGTGATGCACAACCCGTCACCTCGCCATGATGCTCAGCGACCGCAAACGAGCCAATATCACGCACCAGTTCATTACGAGAACGAGGCAGGTTCTCACCCATATTCGCCCAGTAGGCCACCATGCCTTCCAACGCTTCAATATCGGTCAGACGAGCAGAACGAACCTTAACGATAGAAGTATCACGCTGTGATAAACGCTTCTCTGCTTGGTCAACCGCGTAAGCCACTTGTTGTGGTGATACACCGCCTAGCGCACTACGTTTTTCAAGACACGATTCAATAGTCAGGATGTCATACACATCCTCTTCAATCACCTCAGAGAACTCTTTCATCTCTGCGATTGTTAATTCTTCTAATGCGCAGCCTTTAGCAATCGCTGCGACGACTGTTACACCAACAATGTGGTGAGCTTCACGGAAAGGAATCCCTTTCGCTACTAAGTAATCAGCCAGTTCTGTTGAGTTCGCGTAACCTTGTTTTGCTGCTTCAAGTGTACGTTCGCCGTTCACTTTAATACCGTCAAAACAGAGTGCTGCCATTTCCATACAATCATTCCAAGTATCTAAAGCGTCGAACAGACCTTCTTTATCTTCTTGCATGTCTTTGTTGTACGCCAAAGGCAGAGCTTTTACAGTCATCATCATTGCAGCTAATGAACCGTACACACGGCCAGTTTTGCCACGGATTAGCTCTAGCGCATCTGGGTTTTTCTTTTGTGGCATCAGAGATGAACCTGATGTCACGGTATCGGCTAACTCGATGAAGTTCGATTCACCCGAGTTGTAGAAAATCATGTCTTCTGCAAGACGCGAAAGGTGAAGCATAGAAATAGAAGCGATCGACATCAGCTCCATCACATGGTCACGGTCAGAAACTGAATCTAGAGAGTTACGCGTTGCACGATGGAAACCTAAGTTGTGAGCTAACTCTTCACGGTCCATCGGGTAAGCAGTTCCGGCAAGGGCACCAGAACCCAGCGGACATGTATCTAGACGCTTAATCGCATCATTCAAACGAGAATAATCACGCTCAAGCATTTCAACGTAAGCCAAGCACCAGTGAGCAAATGTTACCGGCTGAGCACGTTGTAAGTGTGTGTAGCCAGGAAGTACGGTTTCTTGATGCTGAGAAGCGACGTTCACCATTTGGCTTTGTAGGCGATCCAATGCAAGTAGCAGTTGGTTACCTTGCTGACGACACCATAGTTTAAGGTCTGTCGCCACTTGGTCATTACGAGAACGGCCAGTGTGAAGTTTTTTGCCCAAGTCACCGACTTTGCCGATAAGTTGTTGCTCGACCCAACTGTGAATATCTTCTGCATCAGAACGTAGAATCTGTTCAGGATCTTCCATCACCTCAAGTTTTAGCTCATTCAACGCTAACTCAAGCTTCTGTTGCTCTTCTTCTGTTAATACGTTGACCGACAGTAGAGCTTTAGACCAGGCAATTGAGCCCACAATGTCTTGCTCAGCCAATCGGTAATCAAAACGAAGAGAATCGTTAAAATCTTTAAACCGGGTGTCTGCTGCTTGGGTAAATCTACCGCCCCATAATGCCATTGTGTATCTCCTAATTGCACAGTGCTCACTGTTTTTGCAAATGATAATTCTGATTAAAATTCAGTATTTTTCTGATGATTTAAACTTACGGCAATTCAAAATGAAAATAAAGTATTAATTCATTATTTTCACATATTTATTCACCGATAGTTTAATCCACTATTTATTTTCAGCGTGATTCGCGAATTATATGCCATTCAATGATAAAAACCGAAGCTGATTTATTAGACTAATAGATAGAAAAAAGCCCATTCACTAATCAATAGTGGATGGGCTTTGCATAATAATGTCTATTTGCTAGCCTTCCGTTATTCGTAAAAGGCTAGCTCACTAACTCATGGTTCGGATTACTTTTGGCTATTCAGAGCACGGATACGGCTTGATAGCGAGTA
This sequence comes from Vibrio sp. 1F263, assembly GCF_041439035.1. Lineage (NCBI taxonomy): Bacteria > Pseudomonadati > Pseudomonadota > Gammaproteobacteria > Vibrionales > Vibrionaceae > Vibrio > Vibrio sp. 1F263. Next base: position 52,040 of record NZ_JBGONI010000011.1, read on the forward strand.
AAGACGGATAAAGCCTTCAGCGTGGCTTTGGTCGTAGACTTCATCTTCACCAAAGGTTGCAAACTCTTCTGAGTACAAGCTGTTGTCAGAACGCTTCTGAGTCACAGTTGCATGGCCTTTGTAAAGTTTGATAACCACTTCACCATTCACGTCTTGTGCTAGCTCATCTGTTGCTGCAAGAATTGACTTACATAGCGGAGTGAACCAACGGCCATCGTATACAAGGTGAGAAGCTTTAACACCTAGCTCTTCACGGAATTCGAATGCCGCTTTATCAAGAACCAGTTGCTCTACTGCACGCAGTGCTTCCATCATGATTGTGCCACCTGGAGTTTCGTAACAACCACGAGACTTCATGCCAACAAGACGGTTTTCTACGATATCGATACGACCAACACCGTGCTTCGCACCCTTCTCATTTAGGTAAACCAGTGCGTTGTATGGCGTCATTGTTTCGCCATCAACCGCTACCACTTCACCTTTTTCAACTTTAAGCGTCACAGTTTCAGATTCGTTTGGCGCTTGCTCTGGGTCTACAGTCCAAGCCCAGCAATCTTCATCCGGTGCGTTCCATGTATTTTCTAGCACGCCGCCTTCTGTAGAGATGTGCCATGCGTTTGCATCACGCGAGTAGATCTTAGTAAGAGAAGCCGTACAAGGGATGTTACGTTCAGCTAAGTAATCTAGACACTCTTCACGGCTCACTAGATCCCATTCACGCCATGGTGCAATTACGTGTAAGTCTGGTGCGAGGGCAGCAAATGCGCCTTCAAAACGAACTTGGTCGTTACCCTTACCTGTACAGCCGTGACACAGTGCGTCTGCACCGACTTTACGTGCAACCTCAACCTGAGCTTTCGCGATAATTGGACGAGCCATTGAAGTACCTAGTAGGTATTTACCTTCGTAGTAAGCGCCAGTTTTTAGCGTTGGGTAGATGTAATCTGCCACCATCTCTTCTTTAAGGTCAGCGATGTAGCACTCAGATGCACCAGACGCTTTTGCTTTCTCTTCAATACCAATCAGCTCTTCATCGCCTTGGCCTACATCTGCAACAAATGCGATAACTTCGCAATCATAGTTCTCTTTCAACCATGGAATAATTACTGATGTGTCTAGACCGCCAGAGTAGGCTACTACAACTTTCTTTACGTTAACTTTGCTCATTTTCTTTCTCCTAGTTTCCATACTGCACATGGCGGTCAGCGTTGGAAATGACTTCATTATTATGTGTTAAATTTATTTGTCTAAATTCTTTAAGTAGTAACTCGTTGTGAGGTCTACTGAGGTAAAAACTGCGTTCCTATGCTTTTACCTGAAAACAGTTGTGTTAGCTTTTCTGGGTATCGCCAAGTGGCAACTTCGATTGGTCGTCCAAGGTCGTTAGCGGCTTCTAGTGCGGCTTGAACCTTAACGATCATGCCATCGGTAATCACTTTGCCTGTAATAAGGTCATCAGCTTGTTGTTGATTAAGGCTTGGAATCAGGTGACCTTTGCCATCCAACACACCGCTTACATCAGAAAGCAGTACCAATTCAGCATCAAGCGCGCCAGCTACAGCTACAGCAGCTTGGTCTGCATTGACGTTCATCAGTTGGCCTTGCTCAGTCAGACCAATTGAGCTAATGATTGGCAGTGCGCCCGCATTAAGAATCGCTTGAAGGACGGTTGAGTCGCCCGGCTCCGCTTTACCTACCGCGCCCAGTTCAGGGTTCAGTTCGCTCACTTTGCATAAACCACCATCTGCAAGGCTCAAACCAACGGCATTGATACCGTCTTTAATCGCCTGACCTTGAAGTAGTTTGTTGGCCGTGCCCGCTAGCGCGCCAGCGATAACAGGGATCTGATCATAAGGAGTAACACGAAGCCCCTCTTTCTTAACGGTTTCGAGGTTCAACTTATTCATCAAATCATCAACAAGGTAACCGCCGCCGTGAACAATCACGATTGGTCGCTGTGCCTGTTGTTGGTAAGCTGAAATCGCACCAAATAACTTGCTAAGTGTTTCACCACAAGATAGCGCAGCGCCACCTAACTTTATGATTAATGGTTGATTATTAAGGCTCATATCTAGATTTCCTTACACTAACGCAGTTAATGGCGCAAAACCATAACGTAAATTTAAACACTGTATCGCTTGGCTAGATGCACCCTTTAATAAGTTATCAATCGCCGAAACAACGATGATGTGCTGACCTTGTACCTTCCAGCCTAAATCGCAGAAAGGTGTCTGTTCTACATCTTGAATTCTTGGCAATGTCTCTTCGAGCAATCTCACGGCTGGCTTACCTTGATAAGCTTGCTCGAAGGCATCTTGTATCTGTTGTTCTGTCACACCGTCAGCCAGTTTCATGGTAATGGTCGCTAAAATGCCACGCTTAAAGTTGCCGAGGTGCGGAGTGAAAATCACATCACATCCTAAATGTGCGGCCATTTCAGGTTGATGACGGTGATTGAAGACGCCATAAGCTTGTAGGCTCACTTCGCAGAAGCTGTTAACCATGGTCGCCTTGCGGCCTGCGCCAGTCACACCGCTGGTTGCGTTAATCACTGGCCATTGGTTCTCATCAAGTAACTTGGCTTCAACCAAAGGCTTAATCGCCAGTTGTGATGCCGTTGGGTAACAACCCGCTACCGCAACAAGCTGAGCTTCTTTGATTTCTTGTTCGTTCCATTCCGCTAAACCGTAAGCCGCTTTGTCTAGCCATTGTTCGTGTTGATGTTCAAAACCGTAAAACTCTTGATAGAAGTTTTCACCTTTAACTCTGAATGCACCCGATAGGTCGAACACTTGGCAGTCGTTCTCTAGAAAAATTGGCGCTAGGTCGTGACTGACTTCGTGTGCCGTTGCTAGAAAAATCACATCAGACTGTTTGGCCACTTCTTCCGGATTTGTTAAAGGTTGTACTGGCATATCAATCAGGCCAGCTAACTTACCGTGCAGTGCAGCGATAGGTTTGCCCGCATCTACACTATTGGCTGAGACATATAAACCTGATAGCGTGAGCTCAGGGTGTCTGTTTATCATTAGAGCCAGTTCTGCTCCTGTATAGCCGCTTGCACCAATGATCGTGGTTTTCAACATCTCAACACATCCATTCTTGAGGTAAGTTACATTTCAAATTTGACTATTCATACTTAATTTTTAGCTATATTTGATTTCTTATGCATTAAATATGATTTAATATGTGTTTTACCGACTTATGGTTTTCCTGTCAATAGTAGAAGTGAAGATATTATGCAATTACCGAGTTTCCTTGAGGTCTATAAAGGCCTAATTTCCACCGACTCCATTAGCTCAACAGATCCAAGCTGGGATCATGGCAACGAGAAAGTGATCGAAAAAATGGCTCAATGGTTTAAAGACGTAGGCTTTAGCGTTGAGGTCGTGGAAGTCGAACCCGGCAAGCATAATATGGTCGCAAAGATGGGTTCTGGCGAAGGGGGCTTATTGCTTGCAGGACACAGCGACACCGTGCCATTCGATGAAGGACGTTGGAACTTCGACCCTCACGCATTGACAGAACACAACAACCGCTTCTACGGATTAGGCACCGCCGATATGAAAGGCTTTTTTGCCTTCGTTTATGAAGCTGCGAAGAAAATGGATTGGAGCAAGCAAACCAAGCCACTTTATGTTTTAGCAACGTGTGACGAAGAAACCACTATGCTAGGTGCACGTCATTTCACTGAAAATGCGCCGTTTAAACCGGACTACTGCATTATTGGTGAGCCGACCAGCCTAGTGCCTATTCGCGGTCATAAAGGTCACGTTGCTAATGCTGTGCGAGTAACGGGTAAATCAGGTCACTCTTCTGATCCTGCATTAGGCGTTAACGCCATCGAGATCATGCATGAAGTGCTGTTTGCTTTAATGCAGCTGCGTGACAAGTTAGTCAAAGAGTACCATCACCCGGGTTTCGCGATTCCAAGCCCTACTCTAAATCTTGGGCATATTCACGGTGGCGACAGCGCTAACCGTATCTGTGGCTGTTGTGAATTACACTACGACGTTCGTCCTTTACCGGGCATCAGCTTAGATGGTTTGGATAACATGCTACGCAGCGCGCTCAAGGAAGTAGAAGCAAAATGGCCGGGCAGGATTGAGATTACTCCCCTGCATGAGCCGATTCCGGGTTACGAATGTCAGCACGATCATCCATTTATCGGTGGCATGGAATCAGTGTGTGAAACCGAATCTCAAACTGTGAACTATTGTACTGAAGCACCTTTCCTTCAGGAGCTATGTCCAACCTTAGTGTTAGGCCCAGGCTCAATCGACCAAGCTCACCAACCGGATGAGTTCTTAAGCTTCGATTTTATTGACCCTACAATTGATGTTCTGAGTAAATCGATCCGTAAATATTGTTTCTAGTTATTACTTTCCTTCCGATATTTTCGTATAAAAGCCACCCGAAAAGGTGGCTTTTATTCTGTTATCCCTGACACAGCCCGATCTTGTAATTAAATTTCACTTTTTCCCTAAGTTTTGAAAAATTTACTTCTCCCGCATTTTTAAACCTAATAATTGCAAACTTAGAATGCTTTATTTGACTAGATACAGCACTTTTCGCTAGATTGTGTACTTAACAAGGAACAATGGATGTAATTTTTTTACGAGGCAGGATGACAATGAACGAGAAATACGCCGCTCTCAAGAGTAACGTAAGCATGCTGGGACGCTTGCTAGGTAACACAATCCAAGATGCACATGGTGACGTTATCTTAGAGAAAGTGGAGACTATCCGTAAACTTTCCAAATCCGCCCGCGCAGGCAACAAAGCTGACCGTGACAGCCTAGTTGAAGAAATCAAAAACCTGCCGAACGAACAACTCACTCCTGTTGCTCGTGCATTTAACCAATTTCTCAACCTCACCAACATGGCAGAGCAATACCACACCATCTCTCGCCACTGTGAGGAGCATGTTTGTGAACCAGACGTGCTGCAATCTCTATTTTCCAAATTAAACCAAAACGACATCAGCAAGCTAGACGCAGCTCAAGCTGTTCGCAACCTGAACATCGAACTCGTTTTGACTGCTCACCCAACAGAAATCACTCGTCGCACCATGATCAACAAGTTGGTTAAGATCAACGAGTGTCTGTCTAAATTAGAATTAAGCGATCTATCACACAAAGAGCGTGTGAAAACCGAACGTCGCCTAGAGCAGCTTATCGCTCAAGGTTGGCACTCTGATGTGATTCGTCAGCAACGCCCAACACCACTTGATGAAGCTAAGTGGGGCTTTGCGGTTGTAGAAAACTCTCTTTGGGAAGCTGTGCCTGATTTCCTACGTGAAATGGATGGTCGATTAAAAGGTTACCTTGGTGAAGGCCTGCCAATTGATGCGCGCCCTGTTCATTTCTCATCTTGGATGGGTGGTGACCGCGATGGTAACCCATTCGTAACGCACACCATCACTAAAGAAGTACTGCGTCTGTCTCGCTGGAAAGCCGCTGATCTATACCTAGGTGACGTGAACGAGTTGATTACCGAACTGTCGATGACCAAGTGTAATGATGCCGTTCGTGAATTGGCTGGCGATGAGCACGAAGCTTACCGTGCAATCCTGAAGAGCCTACGTACTCTGCTCAACAACACGCTAGAAGTGCTTGATGCAAAACTGCACGACGCAGAAGTACCGAAGAAAGAAACTCTCCAGAACATAGACCAACTTTGGACACCGCTTTACGCATGTTACCAATCATTGCACGAATGTGGCATGGGCGTAATCGCAGACGGTTCTCTACTTGATACCCTGCGCCGCCTAAAAGCATTCGGCGTGCATTTGGTTCGTCTCGATGTTCGTCAAGAAAGTACTCGTCACTCAGATGTGCTATCTGAATTGACTCGCTACCTAGGCATTGGTGATTACGACCAATGGAGCGAGCAAGATAAGGTTGCTTTCTTAACCAATGAATTAAGCTCAAAGCGCCCACTGTTACCACGCGACTGGGAGCCATCTGAGCAGGTCAAAGAGGTTTTAGACACCTGTAAGGTCGTTGCGGCTCAACCTCGTGAAGCCTTTGGTGCTTACGTGATCTCTATGGCTCGTACTGCCTCGGATGTATTGGCTGTACATTTGCTTCTACAAGAATGTGGTTGCCCGTACCGCATGGACGTATGTCCATTGTTCGAAACGCTAGACGACTTGAACAACTCAGAAGCCGTAATGAAACAGCTAATGAGCATCGATTTATACCGTGGCTTTATCCAGAACCACCAAATGGTGATGATCGGATATTCTGACTCAGCTAAAGATGCCGGTGTAATGTCTGCAGGCTGGGCGCAATACGATGCAATGGACAAGCTAGTTAAGGCTTGTGAAGAAGAAGGCATTGAACTGACTCTATTCCACGGTCGTGGTGGTACGGTTGGTCGTGGTGGTGCGCCAGCGCACGCAGCTCTTCTTTCTCAGCCACCTAAAAGCTTGAAAGGCGGCTTACGTGTAACTGAACAAGGCGAAATGATCCGCTTTAAACTTGGCTTGCCAGATGTTGCAGTTAATAGCTTCAACCTATACGCAAGTGCGATTCTAGAAGCGAACCTTCTGCCACCACCAGAGCCAAAACAAGAATGGCGCGACCTAATGGAAGTGCTGTCTGAAGTATCTTGCGAAGCTTACCGCAACGTCGTTCGTGGTGAAGAGAAGTTTGTTCCTTACTTCCGCCAAGCGACGCCAGAGCTAGAGTTAGGCAAGTTACCTCTAGGTTCTCGTCCTGCGAAACGTAACCCGAACGGCGGCGTAGAAAGCCTACGTGCGATCCCATGGATCTTCTCATGGAGCCAAAACCGTTTGGTACTTCCTGCATGGTTAGGCGCTGGTGAAGCGATTCAATACTCTGTCGATCAAGGCCATCAAGCGCTACTTGAAGAGATGTGTCGTGAATGGCCATTCTTCTCGACTCGTCTAGGTATGTTGGAAATGGTGTACTCGAAGTGCAACATGGAAATCGCTAAGTACTACGACCAGCGACTTGTTGACGAAGAGCTATTACCTCTGGGTGAGTTACTGCGTGAACAGCTGCAAAAAGACATCAAAGCGGTGCTGAATGTAGAAAATAACGAGAACTTGATGCAAAGCGACCCTTGGGGACTTGAGTCAATTCGTCTACGTAACATCTATGTTGAGCCACTAAACATGCTTCAAGCGGAACTGCTTTACCGTACTCGTAAGTGTGAAACACCACCAGCAGAGCTAGAAGAAGCGCTAATGGTGACGATTGCAGGTATTGCAGCAGGTATGCGAAACACTGGTTAATTAGTGATTCCATCTACAAAAGAAACAAAAGGTCGCCATTGGCGGCCTTTTTATTTTGCCAAATGACCACTAGTGAGTATTTTGTCAGTTTTTTGGGTTATTTTGTCCATGTATTCTACTTTATGCTTATTATTTAGATATACTACTGCTCCGCTGCAGAAACACTCCAAAATAATAATCTGCGGCACTCGACCAATAAACTGGTCAACCTAGGTGATAAACGGCTTTGTAAGGTGACATAACCAACGATTAAGTTGGTGCTACTTGAACATAACCAATATAACGTGCCATAGAAGCACACTTGTTGTTCAAGTATTTGTTTACTGTTTACCATTTGGATTTCAGACATGTCATTACCACACGTAATTTTAACCGTTTTAAGTACACGCGATGCTACTGGTTACGATATCACAAAAGAATTCTCCGCAAGCATTGGTTACTTCTGGAAAGCTAGCCACCAACAAGTTTACCGCGAGCTAAATAAAATGGCTCAGAACGACCAGGTAACTTGCGTACTTGAGCCTCAAGAAGGCAAACCTGATCGTAAAGTTTACTCTATCACCGATGCTGGCCGTGGCGCGCTAGGTGAATGGTTTGAACAACCAACTGCACACCCAACCGTTCGTGACGAGTTCTCAGCTAAGTTAATCGCTTGTGCTGTACAACCTTCTGACGCGTACCGTGTACAACTTGCTGAACTAGTAGAAGAGTCTCGCAAACTGGTTTCTCACTACAAAGAAATCGAAGCGGCTTACTACGCAACACCATCTACACTAGACAAGCAAGCACGCCTAGAGCGTCTAACGCTTCGTCGTAACCTACTGATCCGTGAAGCATGGATTGTATGGGCTGACGAAGTACTGCTTGAACTTGGCGCTCTTGCTTAAGCTAGAAGCTAGAAGCTAGAAGCTAGAAGCTAGAAGCTAGAAGCTAGAAGCTAGAAGCTA
>NZ_JBGONI010000011.1:60350-119185 GCF_041439035.1 Vibrio sp. 1F263
GAAAAGCAAAAGGCTTGAACTCTTAGAGTCCAAGCCTTTTTTGTATCTATAGGGTTTGAAATGTTACTACCAGAAGCTTTTACAAGCGCTTGGGCTTTACTTCCTAGACTTTACTTAAAGCGCAGCGACTTGTGGACGAACACCTAATGTGTGGCAAAGTGCATAAGTCATTTCTGCACGGTTTAGCGTGTAAAAGTGGAAATCTTTCACACCTTCACGGCTTAGCGTACGAACCATATCGAGCGCTTGGCTAGCACCAACTAACTGACGAGTTGTTGGATCATCATCCAACCCTTCGAACTGCTTCGCCATCCAACCTGGTACTTTTACGTTATTCATCGCAGCAAAACGAGACGCTTGCTTGAAGTTAGAAACCGGCAAGATACCCGGTACAATCTCTACGTCAACGCCAGCCGCCACACAACGGTCACGAAAACGTAAGTAGCTTTCGACATCGAAGAAGAACTGAGTGATTGCACGGTTTGCACCCGCATCCACTTTACGTTTTAGGTTAATAAGATCAGATTGAGCGCTTTTTGCTTCAGGGTGAACCTCAGGGAATGCCGCTACTGATATATCAAAGTCGTGACGAGATTTAAGCAGCTCGACTAAATCAGACGCATACATATCTGGCGCACCACCGCCTGCTGGAATATCACCACGCAACGCAACAATACTTTCAATGCCATTTGCCCAGTAATCGTCGGCAATTTGAATAAGCTCTTCGCGGCTAGCATCAATACACGTTAAATGTGGCGCAGCAACTAAGCCTGTTTGGTTCTTAATTTCTTTAATGATTGAGTGGGTACGATCACGCTCACCCGAGTTTGCACCATAGGTTACTGATACAAATTTAGGTTGAAGTGTTTTAAGACGGTGAACAGAATTCCACAGGGTCTCTTCCATCTTCTCACTGCTTGGTGGGAAAAATTCAAATGACACATTGATGTTGTCAGAAAGCTCTGCAATATTCTGATTTAAAGCGTCGATATGACTTGCGTGTGTGTATCCCATCTTACTCTCCCTGTGGCAAAAGCAACCACTAAATAATCTCAAATCCCTAGCGACGTTTAGACGTCTATATGTCTCCAGAATGAATTGAATACGATTTAATGTCAACAGATCCATTATGAATTTTTTTCAAGTAGATAGTGAGAAAAGCTCAAGCCGATAGGTGGGTCGCAAAGAAGAAATAATGTAGAAAAAAGACTGAAAACACATCGTGCTTTCAGCCTTATTTATCTTAGTGGATAGTATGCTATTTACGCATTTAAACAATTAATCTGAGTATTAAAGCAATTGATCTGACTATTAAGCCAATCGCTCTAAGTATTAAAACAGGCTAGACATTCTGTTTAAATCAGACTGAATTGCACCAGCTGTCACTTCACGACCAGCACCTGGGCCACGAATAACCAATGGATTATCTTTGTACCATTTGCTCTCAATCGCAAAGATGTTGTCGCAAGGCAGTAAGTTCGCCAGAGCGTGTTCTTTAGATAACGCTTCAACGCCTACTGTTGCCTTACCATTCTTCTCTAAACGCGCTACGTAACGAAGAACCTTCTGTTGAGACTGCGCTTTCTCTAAACGCTCGGCCAACTCTTCACTCAGTACAGAAGCTTTATCAAAGAAGTCATCCACTGACAGATCTTGTAATTCTTCAGGTACCAATGATTCTACTTTGACGTTTTCAGGCTCAATATCTAAACCCGATTCACGCGCCAGAATCACTAGCTTACGCATCACGTCTGAGCCATCGAGGTCAGCGCGAGGATCCGGTTCCGTCAGGCCTTGTTGCCACGCTAAATCAACCAACTCGCTGAATGACACCGTGCCATCAAACTGTTGGAATAACCAAGATAGAGTGCCCGAGAAGATACCTGACAGAGCAATAATATCGTCACCGCTTTCGCGCAGGTCACGTACCGTGTGGTTAATCGGTAAGCCAGCGCCGACTGTCGCGTTGTACAACCAGTGACGGCTGATCTTAGCGAAAGCATCCTGTACTTGATGGTAATACTCACTTGATGCAGAACCTGCCACCTTGTTAGCCGAGATCAGGTGAATACCTTGTTGTGCAATTTGCAGGTACTTTGCTGCAAGCACAGGGCTTGCAGTGACATCGAGTACTACAGCTTCATCGTAACCCTGAATAGAACCCAAACGCTCTAACCAGTCGTTGCCGTTATTGGCAATCGCTTCGTCATCAAAGCGTTTACCAACTGAAGTCGCATCAATGCCTTGATCGTCGAACCAATAAGTTTGGCTATCAACCACCGCAACCAATTCAAAGTTCATCCCACGGCGCTTTTCAAGTTCCGCCTTTTGCTCAGCAAACAGGCTTAACCAACTTGAACCAATATTACCCTTGCCACACAAGGCAATCGCAACACGCTTCTGCGCTTGGAACAGTTGAGAGTGAATGCCTTTCACTAGGCTTGATGTCTCACTCTTACGAATCACAGCGACTAAGCTCAAGCCAGAGTTCGCTTCTGAGATGAATTCAACTGGCGAGCTCTTGAGCTGCTGGTAGAAACCGTAGCAATGGTTCGGGTTCTTAGTCACACCCGCACCTACCGCCGCGATAAGAGAGAAACCTTCTTTGAGCTTAATTTCCGCTTCAATCGCGTGGTCTTGTAGATATTCTAATGCACCACCAGCGATCTCTTCTGTATAAGCAAGACGTAAGCAGTGCTGATCCGGTTCAAGCTCATAAGCAAGCGGCTCAAGTTGGGCTCGTTTAAGACCTTCAAGGACTTCACTTTCTAAGCGGTCAAAATCATGGCCATGACCAAAGGTCAGCTGAACGATCAGAACTTCATCCAGAGAGGTAATGATTTTTGCGCCACGACCCGATGCCAGTACACGCTCTATCTGTGTAGAGCCCGCCTCCGGCTGGTAGCTGCAGCGCAAGCTGAGATCCATAGCACTTTGAGCCACAGGCTGTAGCGTTCGGCTATGGAGCACTGGAGCCGCCAGACGAGCGAGTTCACTCGCTTCATCAAGGCGAAGCAGAGGCAACAAACACGCATCCGAAACCAAACGAGGGTCAGCGCTGTAAACGCCCGCCACGTCACTCCAAATCGTCACACGTTCAACTTCAGCCAAAGCGCCAATCACGGTTGCTGAGTAATCTGAACCGTTACGACCAAGCAGTACTGTTTCACCTTCGCAGTTCTGAGCCATAAAGCCCGTAATCACCACTCGGCAATGCGTATGCTGAGCCAAAACTTCTTTAATCAGAGGATAAGAACGCGCGCGATCCACTTCGGGTTGAGCACCCGCTTCTGCACGTAAAAAGGCACGCGCATCTTGAGCAACTGCTTGTAAGTCATGTTGGCATAACAGAGCGGCTAACAAACGTGAAGACCAAACCTCACCGTGTCCTAGCACCTGTGCTTTTTGCGATTCGCTTAGAGGAGCAGTTAGCTCACCCAAAGCAGTAAATTCTTGTTGAATAGCGGCCGTTAGCTGAGCCGCAGACTCACCTTCAAGCAGCGCTTCAATCAGCTCAAGTTGGAACTGACGAAGGGTTTGTAGACATTCGTGAGCGATACGACCATCTTTGTCGAGCGCTTCAACAAACTCAATCAAGCGGTTAGTTGTTTTACCCGCAGCTGATACCACGACCAAGTCAGTAGTTGATGAGTATTCTCTAAGAATATTGACCACGCGTTGGTAACACTCAGGGTTCGCTAAACTGCTGCCACCAAATTTATGTAGCTGGCGAAAGGTTGTCATTATTAAACTTCCCCTTCTGCGATAAAGCCTTGTGTTTTTTCAAACGCTTGCTTGAGATCATCAATCAAGTCTTCTGCATCTTCAAGGCCAACAGAAAGGCGCAGTAATTGTTGAGAAACACCCGCTTCTGCCAATGCTTCTTCGCCCATAGCACGGTGAGTCATCGACGCTGGATGACAAATCAGGCTTTCAACACCGCCCAATGATTCAGCCAAAGAAAATAGCTCTAATTTATCCACAAAATATTTAAGTGCCTCGAATGAACCCGCAAATTCAAAGCTCAACATTGAGCCAAAACCTGATTGCTGTTTCTTGGCAATATCATGACCCGGGTGTTCAGGCAGGCTTGGGTGGTAAATCGTACCCACCAGATCTTGTTGTTGCAGAGCCGTCAGAATTTCACGTGAGCTCTCTTCGTGAACGCGCATACGTGCACCTAGCGTACGAATACCACGTAGCGTCATGTAGCTATCAAATGGTGTGCCGGTTGCACCAATACAATTACCCCACCATGCTAGCTCTTCAGCGTGCTCTTCAGTTTTAGTGACCACAACGCCGCCAATAACATCTGAGTGTCCGTTGATGTATTTAGTGGTTGAGTGGATAACAAAATCCGCACCCAGCTCTAAAGGCTTTTGGAACACAGGCGTCAAAAACGTGTTGTCGACAGCAACCAGAGCACCTACTTCTTTCGCTTTACGGCAAGTTTCTGCAATATCAACCACACGAACCAATGGATTCGATGGCGTTTCGATTAAGATTAACTTTGGCTTAAGCGCGATCGCCGCATCCAGTGCAGCTTGATCCGATTGATCAACAAACAGAACTTTGAAGTCACCTTTGAGTGAGCGTGTGTTAAACAGACGGTAAGTACCGCCATAGCAGTCGTGCGGTGCAATAATAAGATCATCGCCACCTAAGAAAGCGGATACCCATAAGTTAAGTGCCGACGTACCGCAGTTAGTGACAACCGCGCCTTTGCCTGATTCAAGCTCAAACAGTGCCGTTTCTAATAGACCGCGGTTTGGGTTACCAGAGCGGGTATAATCATACTTTGGCACTTCACCAAAAGCGGGAAACCCATAGTTAGTCGAAAGATAAATAGGTGGGACAACGGCATGGTGTTGCGTGTCTGACTCGATGCCAGTACGTACTGCGATGGTTGCTGGCTTCCGGCTGCTCATAGGTGCTTCCTTACAAGTTTTGCGTCTGAGAATCACAGCTGCTTGTCGGCATTTTGTGGCTGTGTTAGATATATGTTACTCACTTTACTTTCATAAACGTGAGACGTCAACACTTCTGGACGTCTATATGTCTTTGCTTATGGCAGTAAATCCCGCTAAAATCAGCACTATTAATTTATTCTAACAACTAAAGTGATGAAGGTACGCAATGGCCGACTGGAATGGTGAATACATAAGCCCATATGCTGAGCATGGAAAGAAAAGCGAACAAGTAAAGAAAATTACAGTTTCTATCCCTCTAAAAGTGTTAAAGGTTCTTACTGACGAGCGCACTCGCCGCCAGATCAACAACCTACGCCATGCAACAAACAGTGAGCTACTGTGCGAAGCCTTTCTACATGCGTACACTGGCCAACCACTGCCAACGGATGAAGACCTTCGTAAAGATCGTCCAGACGACATCCCGACTGAAGTCAAAAAACTGATGACAGAGATGGGCATCGAGTTCGAAGCGTTTGACGAAGAATAAAAACAACTCAGTCACCGCCTTCATTATTGATTCGCTATAGCTGAACCCTATTTGTCACATCACCCACTACGTTATCTGTAGCTGCGCTGTGAATGATAGACATAAAAAAAAACCGACTCCTATGAGTCGGTTTTTTATTATTCTTTTTCGCTCAATAGAGCAACAGCTACTAAGGCATTAAGCCATATAGTTAGCAGGCATCTCAATTCGAGCAACGCCAGACTCAACAGCCGCTTCAGCAACTGCTTTTGCAACGCGAGGAAGCAGACGCGGGTCCATTGGCTTAGGAATGATGTAACCCTTACCGAACTCCAGTGCAGTCTCGCCCGCAGCTGCCAGTACTTCAGCTGGAACTTCTTCTTTTGCTAGTTCACGAATCGCTTTAACCGCCGCTAGCTTCATTTCGTCATTGATTTCGCTCGCACGCACGTCTAGTGCACCACGGAAAATGAATGGGAAACAAAGTACGTTGTTTACTTGGTTAGGGTAATCACTACGGCCAGTGCCCATGATTAGGTCAGAACGAACTTCATGTGCAAGCTCAGGTTTGATCTCTGGATCTGGGTTTGAACATGCAAACACAACAGGCTTATCAGCCATCAGCGTAAGTGCCTTAGCTGGTAGCAGATTAGGACCCGATACACCCAAGAACAGGTCAGCGCCTTCGATAACATCTTCAAGCGTGCGCTTGTCGGTGTTATTTGCGAACAGCTCTTTGTATTCATTCAAGTCATCACGACGAGTGTGGATCACACCTTTACGGTCAAGCATGTAGATCTTCTCACGCTGAGCGCCACACTTAATCAGTAGCTCCATACAAGCAACCGCTGCTGCGCCAGCACCTAAACAAACGATCTTACACTCTTCCAGTTTCTTACCTTGAAGCTCGATCGCGTTAAGCATACCCGCTGCCGTTACAATCGCAGTACCGTGTTGATCATCATGGAAAACAGGTACATCACAACGCTCAATCAGGCGACGCTCGATTTCAAAACAGTCTGGTGCTTTGATGTCTTCTAGGTTAATACCACCAAATGTATCTGCGATATTCGCAACCGTATCAACGAACTCATCGATTGTGCGGTGTTTTACTTCAATATCAATAGAATCTAAACCAGCAAAACGCTTAAACAGTAGCGCTTTACCTTCCATAACTGGTTTAGAAGCAATAGGACCAAGATTACCTAAGCCAAGAATTGCAGTACCGTTAGAGATAACTGCAACCATGTTGCCTTTACCTGTGTACTTATAAACGTTATCGACATTCTGTGCGATCTCGCGAACAGGCTCAGCTACGCCAGGGCTGTATGCCAGTGCTAGGTCTTCTGCAGAGTTTGCAGGCTTCGTCAGTTCTACGGCAATTTTGCCTGGAATTGGGAACTCATGATAATCAAGAGCTTGCTGACGGAATTGTTCTTGAGGCGATAATTCTTGAGGGGATTGATCTTGGCGGCTGTCTTCAGACATAGGTGTAGGTTCCTAGGATATTATTATTTGGGGGATCTTGTTCATGTTAATGGATGTACTTCAAAGTTCCTAGGTGGTTGAAGCATCTGTATCATTAAAAAACGAGATTTCACTACTAATAAGACCAGTGGGCAGTTGAAATTACTGTCGCTAGCTCAACTTTAGAGCGAATTTCGAGGAAGGAGTGTTGGGGTAAGCGATGAAATAAAATTTACGCCAGTAACCTACCACTTTAAATGACCTAATAATGAAATACGATTCAGTATTTTTTCAAATTTCAGGCAACAAAAAAGGACACCGAAGTGTCCTTTTTATGTCTAAATAGCGAGAATTACTTCTTGCTAGAAAGAGCACCGAAACGCTTGTTGAAGCGATCAACACGGCCGCCTGTATCTACGATACGTTGCTTACCAGTGTAGAACGGGTGACATTTGTCACATACGTCTAGGTGGATTGATTCTTTTGCTAGCGTTGAGTTGAACTCAAATGTGTTGCCGCAAGAACAAGTTGCAGAAACTGCTTTGTATTCTGGGTGGATACCAACTTTCATGGGAAAACCTCAATTAGGCCGCGTCGCCATCCGATTCTAAGCCGGACACCACACGTAGTTAAAAAATAAATAAAGACACCGCTGTATCACTAAACCGCGATAAAGCCATACCTTTAAGGCGCAGTATAGTAATGAATCTGTGAGGTAGGATCAACTGATTTGATACATTTTTCACCAACACTGTCCTTAAACCTTCTATTAAGCGTTATTTTCTGGCTCCAGTAGCATTCAAGCCTCAAGTAAGCTCTGTCATCTAAACTGCTCCTCGAATTTAACGCCCTTATCCATTAGACTGTTCGCTCTCGTCAACTCAGATAAAGCCGTCCCTTTATGCGTCCAATGATTGCCCGTGTGGCACTGCCTGTTCCACTCGACAAGCAGTTCGATTACAAGATTCCTAGCCACCTATTTCCGATTATTGGCGGTCGAGTCTCTGTGCCTTTTGGACGACAAACCTTAACAGGCATTGTTACGGCTCTGGTTAACGAATCTGAATTCGAGTTAGACAAACTCAAGCCCATTAAAGCCTTACTAGACAACCAACCCGTTTGGCCAGAATCGGTCTACTCACTCTTGGTATGGTGCAGCCAGTTCTATCAGTATCCACTAGGTGAAACCTTGGCCAACGCACTACCAAGCGCCTTACGAAAGGCCAAAGCGGCCGATTTCGCGACGCTTGTTGAATGGCAACTGACCCCATCAGGTAGAGATCAACTGATGCAGGGCTTTGGCCGTGCCGTCAAACAAGCCAAAGTAATGCACATGCTTGAGCACGGCCCAGTTCCCCATCAAGAATTCATTGATGAAGAAGTGGGCAGCGCGGTACTTAAGACGTTGGAAGAGAAAGGCTGGGTTGAATCAGTAGAGAAAAAGCCGAAGCGCCAGCCGTGGCCAGTTGAGCTCGAAAACGATCAAGATAAGCCAAAACTCAATGAAGAACAGGCTATAGCAATAGCGACAGTAAATAGTCAAACCGACTTTGGTTGCTTCTTGCTAGAGGGTGTAACTGGCTCAGGTAAGACCGAAGTCTACCTGAATATGATCAAGCCGATTCTCGACCAAGGTAAACAAGCGTTAGTGTTAGTGCCCGAGATCGGTCTAACCCCTCAAACGATTAACCGCTTTAAGCGACGCTTTAATGTTCCAGTTGAGGTTATCCATTCTGGTTTAAACGATTCTGAGCGACTAAATGCTTGGTTATCGGCGCGTGATAAAATAGCGGGCATTGTGATCGGTACTCGTTCAGCTCTGTTCACACCGTTCGCGGATCTGGGCATTATTATTGTCGATGAAGAGCACGACGCCTCTTATAAGCAGCAAGATAGCCTACGCTACCACGCTCGTGATGTTGCCATCATGCGTGCTCATAAAGCGCAGATTCCGGTTGTGCTAGGCTCGGCGACTCCGGCCTTTGAAACGCTGCACAACGCTCAGATCGGTAAATACAGTTACCTCACCCTGACCTCTCGTGCAGGTGTCGCGCTGCCGACCACCAATAAAGTGTTGGACGTTAAGGGTGAATATCTAGAAAGTGGCTTATCTGCGTCGTTGATTGCTGAAATGCAAAGACACCTCAAAGCAGGCAACCAAGTGATGTTGTTCCTCAATCGTCGTGGGTTTTCTCCCGCATTAATGTGTCACGATTGTGGTTGGACAGCAGAATGTAAGCGTTGTGATGCCTACTACACCTATCATCAATACAGCAATGAGATGCGCTGCCACCACTGTGGCTCGCAGCAGCATATCGTGCATCATTGCCAAGGTTGTGGTTCAGCGAATTTAGTAACAGTGGGGGTTGGTACCGAACAGTTAGAGGCTCAACTGGGTCACCTATTCCCTGAATACAAAACCATCCGTATTGACCGAGACAGCACTCGCCGCAAAGGCAGTTTAGAAAGCGCGTTAGAATCGATTCGTAAAGGTGAATACCAAATTCTGATTGGTACACAGATGCTTGCTAAAGGGCATCACTTCCCAGATGTGACACTTGTGGCATTGCTGGACGTTGATGCCTCTTTATATAGCAGTGACTTCCGCGCCTCTGAGCGATTGGCTCAATTGTTTACTCAAGTCGCCGGTCGAGCAGGACGAGCCAGTAAGCCGGGGGAAGTTATCTTACAAACTCACCATCCAGAACACGGCTTATTACAGGCATTACTGCACAAAAACTACAACCACTTTGCTCAGACTGCATTAGCAGAGCGTAAACAAGCGATGTTGCCGCCTTATACCTTCATGACTCTGTTTAGAGCGGAAGCCAATGACACTCGCTTAGTGGAAGAATTTTTGCGTCAAGTGCGCCACACATTGGAATCGCATCCGTTATTTGACCAATATTGTATGGTGCTAGGGCCAACCCCTGCACCACTAGCCAAACGAGCAGGTAAATCTCGCTGGCAGCTTATTTTACAAACACAGACTCGCTCGTTGATGCAAAAGCTATTAATGAGCGCCAAGCCAGTAATCAATATGTTACCCGCTGCGAAAAAAGTCCGTTGGTCACTCGATATTGAGCCGCAAGATCTGAGCTAAACCCACTTGGGTTAAAACTAATGATAAGTTTGTTCACAAATATTTCATATTTCTCGTGAGCAACTTCACACTAGTCATGTGATTTTTGTTAATCTAGCCGTAACTTTACATGGGTGAAACGAATAAAATATTGCAATAAAAAAAGTGTTAGCAACACTTTCACAATATCTATTCGATTACATTTATTATTCATGCCTTAGATACTTAGGCAGCAAAGGAATTAAAAAGAGGGTTTAATTTATGGCGACAATGAAGGATGTTGCCCAGCTAGCAGGCGTTTCAACAGCTACGGTATCACGTGCATTGATGAACCCTGAAAAAGTCTCGGTTTCTACTCGTAAGCGAGTTGAGACAGCAGTACTTGAAGCTGGATACTCACCCAATACATTAGCTAGAAACTTACGTCGCAACGAATCAAAAACCATCATCACTATTGTTCCTGATATCTGTGACCCGTATTTCGCAGAGATCATTCGTGGTATCGAAGATGCCGCAGTAGAAAATGACTACCTCGTTTTACTGGGTGATAGCGGCCAACAGAAGAAGCGTGAGTCTTCATTTGTTAACTTAGTATTCACCAAACAAGCTGACGGCATGCTACTACTTGGCACCGACCACCCGTTTGATGTCAGTAAGCCTGAACAAAAAAATTTACCGCCGATGGTGATGGCGTGTGAGTTTGCCCCTGAGCTTGAACTCCCTACCGTACACATCGATAACCTGACCTCAGCATTTGAAGCGGTGAATTACCTAGCTCAGTTAGGCCATAAACGTATTGCTCAAATCTCTGGTCCTATATCGGCAACGCTGTGTAAATTCCGCCAACAAGGTTACCAACAAGCGCTACGTCGTGCAGGAGTATCAATGAATCCTGCCTACAGCACTGTCGGTGACTTTACCTTTGAAGCGGGCGCTCAAGCTGTTCGTCAATTACTCGCTCTTCCTGAACAACCTACAGCGATCTTCTGTCATAACGATGCGATGGCCATCGGCGCGATTCAAGAAGCGAAAAAATTAGGCTTACGCGTTCCTCAAGACCTATCGATTGTCGGCTTTGATGACATCCAATTCGCTCAATACTGCGATCCACCGCTAACCACTATTTCTCAGCCTCGTTATGAGATTGGACGCCAAGCAATGTTGATGATGCTCGACGTACTTAAAGGCAACGATGTGCAAGCGGGGTCGCGCCTGCTTGAAGCCAAATTAGTCGTTCGAGGTAGTACAGCGCCGCCTCGAATCTAATCTGAAGAAATATCCTTATAATTCTGCGGCACATTTTGATGTGCCGCTTCCATTTCTGCACTGTTATCCTCGCTCAATCTGGATTACCATGAGAGCAGAATCAGCAACTATTGAATTGTCTTGTGGCTAATAGAGATTATGTAAAGCGCGGTCGTGGCACAAAAAAACCGACCAAAAAACAAGCCCCTCGCCGTAAACCATGGCGTAGTGGTCTTTTGGCGATCCTCCTTGCCGGTGGTTTTGGTTACGGCCTTTACCTATTGAGTAATGATCCTGAGCCGCCAGCACCGACTCCAGTGGTAACCAAACCAAAGCCTAAGCCGAAACCAGCAAAAGTAATTCCGCCCCCTCCAGAGGAGAAGTGGGATTACGTTGAAACCTTGCCAAGTCGTGAGATTGAAGTAAAAGCCAAAGAGCAACAGATCTCGAAGATCCCTTACATCATGCAATGTGGCGCGTACAAAACCTCAAGCCAAGCTGAAGCACGTAAGTTGGATATTGCTTTCCAAGGTATCTCAAGTTCAATCCGTAAAAAAGATGGAAGTAGCTGGTACCGTGTGGTTCTAGGGCCATATAAATTGAAGCGTGATGCAGAGCGAGATCGCCATAAGCTGCAGCGAGCGAAAATCGAACCTTGTGCTATTTGGAAAGACACCGAGTAGTTATAGATTTAGCCGCAGAAGCAGAAGCAGAAGCAGAAAAACCAAACACCGAAAGCCTCCCATTGTGGAGGTTTTCTTTTGTCTACACCCTTTAGCCAAATTTCCTTACAACTTCCGCCGATAAGTTGCGCGACATCACTCGACCTTCCTTGAATTATCCGAGCACCATCCTCATATACTTTTTATACCCAAAGATAAGAAATATTAAGAGGCCCTACTCGTGACTACCATTGTATCTGTACGTCGTAATAATAAAGTCGTCATCGCGGGTGATGGACAAGTATCTCTAGGCAACACCGTAATGAAGGGCAATGCCCGTAAAGTACGTCGCCTATACAACAACAAAGTACTGGCCGGTTTTGCTGGCGGTACGGCAGATGCTTTCACGCTATTCGAAAAATTTGAAAGCAAGCTGCAAATGCACCAAGGCCACCTAACCAAAGCTGCCGTTGAGCTGGCGAAGGATTGGCGTAGCGACCGTGCTCTACGTAAATTAGAAGCACTGCTAGCAGTAGCGGATGAAACTGCTTCATTGATCATCACAGGTAACGGTGACGTCGTTCAACCAGAGAACGACCTGATTGCGATCGGTTCGGGCGGTAACTTCGCTCAAGCAGCAGCCACTGCACTATTAGAAAATACAGATTTAGATGCGCGTGAAATCGCAGAAAAGTCGCTGAACATTGCGGGCGATATCTGTGTATTCACCAACCATCACCACACTATTGAAGAACTAGAAAGCACCGTTGAACTGCCAAAGCCAGAGTAACGACCGCTTCCATCAATAACGTTGTATTCAACAGTGATTAAAGAATTAAGGAAAAACCATGTCTGAGATGACTCCTCGCGAAATTGTTCACGAACTCAATCGCCACATTATCGGCCAAGACAACGCTAAGCGCTCAGTGGCTATCGCCCTTCGTAACCGCTGGCGTCGTATGCAGCTTGAAGAAAGTCTGCGTGTTGAAGTATCACCAAAAAACATCCTGATGATCGGCCCAACCGGTGTCGGTAAAACTGAAATTGCTCGCCGTCTTGCGAAACTAGCAAACGCGCCTTTCATCAAGGTAGAAGCGACTAAGTTCACTGAAGTGGGCTACGTAGGTAAAGAAGTTGAAACCATCATCCGTGATCTAACGGACGTTGCGATTAAGATGACACATCAACAAGCGATGGAAAAAGTACAATACCGCGCTGAAGAACAAGCTGAAGAACGTATTCTTGATGCCCTTCTACCACCAGCGCGTGATGCTTGGGGTCAGAACGAGCAATCAACTGAAGACACAACCTCTTCAAACACTCGCCAGATTTTCCGCAAGAAACTGCGTGAAGGTAAGCTAGACGACAAAGAGATTGAAGTTGATGTAGCGGCGCCACAAATGGGTGTTGAAATCATGTCACCTCCAGGCATGGAAGAGATGACTAACCAGCTACAAGGCATGTTCCAAAATCTCGCTGGCGACACCAAGAAAAAGCGTAAGATGAAAATCAAAGACGCATTCAAAGCACTAACGGAAGAAGAAGCTGCGAAGCTTGTGAACCAAGAAGAGCTAAAAGAGAGCGCGATCTTCAATGCTGAAAACAACGGCATCGTATTCATCGATGAGATCGACAAAATCTGTAAGCGTGGCGACAGCTCAGGCCCAGACGTATCTCGTGAAGGCGTTCAGCGTGACCTGCTTCCTCTTATCGAAGGCAGTACAGTATCGACTAAGCACGGTATGGTTAAAACTGACCACATTTTGTTTATCACATCAGGT
This sequence comes from Vibrio sp. 1F263, assembly GCF_041439035.1. NCBI lineage: Bacteria > Pseudomonadati > Pseudomonadota > Gammaproteobacteria > Vibrionales > Vibrionaceae > Vibrio > Vibrio sp. 1F263. The sequence goes on from NZ_JBGONI010000011.1 coordinate 74,024, forward strand.
GCATTCCAAGTGGCTAAGCCATCAGACCTAATTCCTGAACTGCAAGGTCGTCTACCAATCCGTGTTGAACTTGAAGCGCTTTCTGCACATGACTTCAAACGTATTCTGACTGAGCCAAAAGCATCATTGACAGAGCAGTACATTGCTCTGATGAAAACAGAAGATGTCGGCATTGAGTTTACTGAAGATGGCATCAACCAGATTGCTGACGCAGCATGGCGTGTCAACGAAACCACTGAAAACATCGGTGCGCGTCGTCTACACACGGTAATGGAACGCCTAATGGATGAGATTTCATTCGACGCAACAGACCGAGCAGGCAGCAAATTAGTAATTGATGAAGCTTATGTAATATCTAAGCTTGGCGAGCTCGTAGAAGACGAAGACCTAAGTCGCTTCATCCTGTAGCACAGGAAACTCCAACTTATTGCTCTATCTCAAAGAAATAGCAGCTAATAAGCGAATTCAAGGCCCACTTTCGAGTGGGCTTTTTATTACCCGAAAAATGGGCGTATACTCAAATCACAGTATGAAACGAAGACTTACAAAGAATTAGACCTACGATGAAACAATCTCTACTGATTTGGCTTGATGCCGCACGCCCAAAAACTCTGCCTCTCGCACTTGTCTCTATTCTTACAGGAAGTAGTTTAGCGTTCGCTGGTGGTCATTTTTCTTTATCAATAGCCCTGCTGGCATTTTTAACCGCCACTCTATTACAGATTCTGTCGAACTTAGCCAATGACTATGGCGACGCGGTAAAAGGCACAGACAACGAAAACCGTCTAGGGCCAACACGTGCAATGCAATCTGGCGCGGTGACCGCGAAAACCATGAAGCAAGCGATCATCCTCAACATCGTATTTACCATGCTCGCTGGGCTGATTCTTATCTTTCATGCCTTAACCTCGATTGAGAGTATCTTATCTTTCATTGCGTTAGGCGTATTAGCCATTGTTGCAGCCATCGCTTACACCGTCGGCAATAAACCTTATGGTTATATTGGCCTTGGCGACTTATCGGTATTTATCTTCTTCGGTTTGTTAGGCGTTTCAGGGACTTATTTCTTACACACTGGCCATGTTGAACCAAGCCTATTCCTTCCGGCATTGGGCTGCGGCTTGATGGCGGTTGCGGTACTCAATATCAACAACATGCGGGATATTGAAAACGACAGCGAATGTGGCAAACGCACCATGGCGGTTCGCCTAGGGCAGCGCAAAGCCAAACACTATCATTTTGCACTACTTGGGCTCGCCCTTGCCTCTTTCGCTATCTACCTACTGATTCAAGAAAAACCGGTCTGGATCAGCCTGCCGTTTTTACTAAGCATTATTATTGTTTATAAGCACGGTAAGGCCGTTTGGGAAACCGAAAAGCCAGCACAGATTGCACCAATGATGCCCGTGATAGTGAAATGTTCACTGGTCACTAACCTATTGTTTGCAGGGGTTGTCGTAGCTCAAACTCTATTGAGTTAAATGAGACTAATCATTGCAAAGGGATCAAGCACCGATATACTCAAAGTAAGCTCATTGTTCAAAAGGTATACTAATGGAATACAACACTTCAGCACTGTGCGACATATATTTGGATCAAGTTGATGTCGTGGAACCAATGTTCAGCAACTTCGGTGGACGTGCATCCTTCGCAGGACAGATCACGACATTAAAGTGTTTTGAAGACAATGCTTTAATTCGCTCCGTATTAGAACAAGATGGTTTGGGGCGTGTGTTGTTAATCGATGGTGGCGGCTCACTGCGTAAAGCGCTGATCGATGCTGAGATTGCCCTACTTGCTGAAGACAATGAGTGGGAAGGTATTGTGGTTTACGGCTGCGTACGCGAAGTCGATGAGTTAGAAGACATGAATCTTGGTATTCAGGCTTTAGCCTCTATTCCTGTGGGTGCAAGCCAAGAAGGTGTCGGCGAATTGGATGTACCTGTGAACTTTGGCAGCGTGACCTTCTTACCGGAAGATTACCTCTATGCAGACAACACTGGCATCATTCTTTCGGCAGAGCCTTTGGATGTAGAACTCGATCTGGATGTTGAAGAAGAAGAGGCCGAGTAACTCACTCAGCTTCAAATAATAAAACAAGCAATAGAACACAAAGCATAAGAATACAAACGAAAACGCCCGCTACTGAGTAGCGGGCGTTTTTTTAAATCTGAAGAGTCGATTACTCTACGTCATCCATTTTACCAAGAAGGTTACGGATGCGATCTTGCCATGCTGAATGCTCTTCCTGCATTTGCTGAGTTTTTTGCTCTAGCTCGTGACGGCTTGCTTTAAGCTCACCAGCTTCTGTTGCTAGTGCTTGTTTCTCTTCTTTAAGCTCTTCCACTTCCATTTGAAGAAGTGCAATTGTATCTACTGCTGTTTGAATTTTTGCTTCTAGCTGCTCTAGTACTTCAAAAGACATTCTGGCCTACCTTTAAGTTATCCGTTTGATGGTGAAGGTCTACTCCACTTATTTCCCCATTCTACTCAGCAGAGCAAGGATAAACACTCAATATATTCGATATTTTGCGCCATTCGATGAAAAAAACAGCGCTTTTTACCTAATATTGACGTGAATTATTACTACCGCGACAACAGACTGATTATTTTGATGAATATTACCTGTTTTCACCCGCAAATTGATCAAGAGCAATCCCCAAAAAACAAAAAGGCAAACGTTTCCTTTGGGATATGGTAAAATTCGCCGCGAAATTTCTATTCCCCTTTTGAAAATTTTGGAGTCCGCATGAAACGCGATTTAGCAATGTCATTCTCTCGTGTCACTGAAGGTGCAGCACTAGCTGGTTACAAGTGGCTTGGCCGCGGCGATAAAAACGCTGCAGATGGCGCTGCTGTAGAAGTAATGCGTAGCCTACTGAACAAAACCGAAATTAGCGGCGAGATCGTTATCGGCGAAGGTGAAATCGATGATGCACCTATGCTATACATCGGCGAAAACGTCGGTGTGGGCGGCGATGCAGTCGATATAGCCGTAGACCCAATTGAAGGGACACGCATGACAGCTATGGGTCAATCAAATGCATTGGCGGTATTGGCTGCAGGCGAAAAAGGCAGCTTCCTTAAAGCACCTGACATGTACATGGAAAAATTGGTTGTTGGCCCTGGCGCTAAAGGCGTAATTGACCTAGAGCTGCCACTAACAGAAAACCTAGAAAACATCGCTAAAGCATTAGGTAAAACACTCGATACGCTAGTAGTAACCACACTGGCTAAGCCTCGTCACGATCAAGTCATTGCCGACATGCAAGCCATGGGCGTTCGTGTATTTGCTGTGCCAGACGGTGATGTTGCTGCCTCTATCCTAACGTGTATGCCAGACAGCGAAGTAGACGTAATGTACTGCATCGGCGGCGCGCCTGAAGGTGTCGTTTCTGCTGCTGTTATTCGCGCACTCGACGGTGACATGCACGCTCGTCTTCTTCCTCGTCATGAAGTAAAAGGCGATACAGAAGAGAACCGCAAGCACGGTGAGCTTGAACTAGAGCGTTGTGCAGAAATGGGCGTAACGGCAGGCATCGTCTTGAAAATGGAAGACATGGCACGCAGCGATAATGTTGTATTCTCGGCAACAGGTATTACTAAGGGTGATCTTCTAGAGGGCATCACTCGCACAGGCAATATCGCAACCACAGAAACTCTGCTTATCCGTGGTCGCTGTCGTACGATTCGCCGCATCAAATCTATCCACTACCTAGAGCGTAAAGACCCAGAAGTAATCGGTCACATCCTGTAGACCTAAACTAGCTCTAACAGAAATGTTCCAAGGCTGATACCAAGTATCAGCCTTTTGTTTTATTAGTGCACCAGAATCTCACCATTTGCTGTCGCTAGAGTAAACGCTGTCTATATAGTAAATCCCCATCAATATAGTAAATGGTTTGCTTTATAAACACCTTGCCTCATAATAGTGAGGTTGATGAGGTAGGGATAGTATGAAAACAAGCGACAAAATCTTACAGACCATTAAGCGTCAAGGCGCGGTAACCGCGAAACAACTGTCAGAAGAGTTTGGCATGACGACAATGGGTGCAAGGCAACATCTGCAAAGTCTGGAAGATGACGGTATTCTTGCGTTTCATGATGTGAAAGTGAAAGTGGGTCGCCCGACTCGCCACTGGTCCCTGACTCAACAAGGTCATAGCCAATTTTCAGACCGACATGGTGAACTCACCATTCAAGTGATTGATGCTGTGGAGAATCTATTTGGTAAAGAAGGGCTGGCTAAGGTTGCTGCCGAGCGTGAACAACACACTCTTAACCAGTATCAAACTGCGCTGTCTGACTGTGATTCACTCATCAGCAAGCTTAAAAAACTCACCCAGCTTCGTGAAGACGAAGGCTACATGGCTGAGCTTCAAGAGCATGATGATCACTACATCTTGATTGAGAACCACTGCCCCATCTGCAAAGCAGCAACTCGTTGCCCTAGCCTATGCCAATCTGAGCTCAATGTTTTCACTGAACTGCTCAAAAATGAGTGTCATGTAAGCCGCACTGAACACATTATTGCCGGCGAGAGACGCTGTACTTATACCTTAACGCCCACGCCTTTATCGTAATACCAAGTGCTAAGGGCTAGTCCCAACCCACCGATTCCGTCTCAATATTGAGAAAATGAGAATAGATTAAAATTTGTACAAATTTATTTCTTAAGCTTAAAGCATATGAAACACGCTTAATGCTAAGGAAGGAATCATGGCACAGCCACAGCCAAATCAAAAACTGCCCCCCTTTGATGAACTGGTCCAACTCGCCAAAAGCGATCCGAAAGCATTCAATCAATTCAAACACGAAATGTGCGAGCAGATGATTTGTTCGGCCTCGGAAACTATGCAAGACAGGCTACGCGCTCAGCAAAGTCACATCGATTTGGTGGTCGGTCGCTGTAAAAATCCACATCATGTTAATGTCGTGCTCATGCAGGAGCTTCGTTGTCAGGTCTGTAAATTCCAAGATTCACTCGAAGGTCGCTATAGTTTTGAAGAACCTAAAACTGAAAATGTCGTGCCTTTCAGGCCGAATACAGAACCCAAAATGTACTAAAAGTAGAAAAGTATCAAAAAGAAAAAAGGGAGCGCAATGCTCCCTTTTTACTGATGAATCATCCAATCTTTAAACTGGATCTTCACCGTAATCATTACGGCCTTCTGTGCCTTTCAACAAACCACACTCAATCAGAATCCATAAGCCACACACTAACGCTGCAACGGTCGCAACCATATGGATTGGCGATACCGGCTCAGTGGTAGTCGCTGCCATTGGCGAAGCCAAACGACCCAGTACTAGGGGCACATTTAGTAGTAACCAGTAATTCGACTTATTGCGGTCGTGCCAGCGCTTAGCGGTGACCGCAAGATCTGGGATCACTAGCAGCAATAGGAATACTGGCAGTAGGATGTAAGAGTAAGCAGGGAACAACACAGAGATACCAGAAGCAAAACCAGTAATCGCTATGTAGTAGAAAATATTCCAAATCCAGTAAGTCTTACGACCAATTCTCCCTTTGAAAGAGAGCAGTAAATCTTTCATCGACATCTTAAAACACTCAAAAATTAATACGCTACCAAAAAGTTAGCAGCAAATAGTTAGTGAATCACTTTTAGTTAGTTGATTATTTTTAGCTAGTTAATCACTTTCTGAAAGCAACTTTTATCCATATCCCGTATGTTGACCGTTAGGCTACGGATATGGCTTGCCTGTTCTTGTAAGGTTTGCATTAACAAACGCGACAATTCTCTTTTCTGTTCTTCAGTACGTCCAGAAAGTAACTCGAAGCTAATATGAACAAAATCTACATTGTCCTCTTCATCACCGACCAACCAGTTATGACAGCGTAGTGAACGAGACTTCACAGAAGGTACATCAAACAAACCACAGTTTAATGTAACTTGATGAAGGTCTTCCAGTAAACCTTGGATATTCACTCGCTCATCCACTGAATTTGAGTACTCTAGAACTAGATTCGGCATTATTACTTCCTATTGTTAACGCAATCGTTTGTCCCTTAATAGCAACTAACGATGAAAAATCCGAGAAGTTAGCTATTATTCTGTCTGCCGGATCACTGATATTTGCTCAAAATCTACTCTGACCATTGAGTAAGATCCAAGAAAGTCATGACCACAGTCATGATCTGTTGATATTATTCTGTTATATTATTTCGTAATAAAGTTTACTTTTTTACATTCGATTTATTTAAATACTTTGGAGATATTCCTATGCGTCATCCTGTAGTTATGGGTAACTGGAAACTAAACGGCAGCAAAGAAATGGTTGTTGATCTACTAAACGGTCTTAACGCTGAACTTGAAGGCGTAACAGGCGTAGACGTAGCAGTTGCTCCACCAGCACTTTTCGTTGATCTTGCTGAGCGTACGCTTACTGAAGCGGGCAGCGCTATCATCCTAGGTGCTCAAAACTCTGACCTAAACAACAGCGGTGCATTCACTGGCGACATGTCTCCAGCAATGCTTAAAGAGTTCGGCGCATCTCACATCATCATCGGTCACTCTGAGCGTCGTGAATACCACGCTGAGTCTGACGAATTCGTTGCTAAGAAATTCGCATTCCTAAAAGAGAACGGCCTAACTCCAGTTCTTTGTATCGGTGAATCTGAAGCACAAAACGAAGCAGGCGAAACTGTTGCTGTATGTGCTCGTCAACTTGACGCTGTTATCAACACTCAAGGTGTTGAAGCTCTTGAAGGCGCTATCATCGCTTACGAACCAATCTGGGCTATCGGTACTGGTAAAGCAGCTACAGCTGAAGATGCACAGCGCATCCACGCTCAAATCCGTGCACACATCGCAGAGAAATCTGAAGACGTTGCTAAGAAAGTTGTTATCCAATACGGCGGTTCTGTTAAGCCAGAAAACGCAGCAGCTTACTTCGCACAACCAGACATCGACGGTGCTCTAGTTGGCGGCGCAGCACTTGACGCGAAAAGCTTCGCAGCTATCGCTAAAGCAGCAGCTGAAGCAAAAGCTTAATTTAAACTTCACCGTTTAGATTAGATGAAAGGTCAACTTAGGTTGGCCTTTTTTGTGCCTGCCGTTTGTGAAAACTCAAACGACAGGCACAAAAAAACCGCTGAACAATCAGCGGTTTTTAATATTTTTTAAGCGAACGCTAAGCTTGGCTTAGAATAACTCTTCTGCAACGCGGAACAACTCAGAACGGTCTGGGTTCTGCATGTTCTCGATACAGTCGATGATATCGTGATGAACAAGAGCTTCTTTCTCGATACCAACACAACGACCACCTTGACCTTCTTGAAGAAGGTGAACGGCGTAGTTGCCCATACGAGAAGCTAAAACACGGTCAAATGCAGTAGGACGACCACCACGTTGAATGTGACCAAGAACGGTTGCGCGAGTCTCACGACCTGTTGCCGTTTCAATCTCTTTAGCCAATTCGTTCGCGTCCATCATTAGCTCAGTTAGAGCGATAATTGCGTGCTTCTTGCCTTTCGCAATACCATCTTGAATATTGCTGATTAGCTGATCTTTATCTAGGCCAGTCTCAGGTGTAATGATGTACTCACAACCACCCGCGATTGCTGACATAAGCGTAAGGTCACCACAGTGACGGCCCATGATTTCAACAATAGAAATACGTTGGTGAGAAGAAGACGTATCACGTAGACGGTCGATTGAATCGATAACAGTGTTAAGCGCAGTTAGGTAACCGATAGTGTAATCAGTACCCGCGATATCATTGTCGATTGTGCCTGGAAGACCGATACATGGGTAACCCATCTCAGTCAGTTTCTTAGCACCCATGTAAGAACCGTCACCACCGATAACAACAAGTGCTTCGATACCGTGCTTCTTAAGGTTCTCGATGCCTTTCTCACGAACAGCAACGTCTTTGAACTCAGGGAAACGTGCAGAACCTAAGAAAGTACCACCACGGTTGATCACGTCAGATACGCTTGAACGGTCAAGCTTTTCGATACGGTCTTCCACAAGGCCTTGGTAGCCGTCGTAAATGCCGTAAACTTCAATGCCAACTGATAGCGCAGTACGAACTACACCGCGAACTGCTGCGTTCATGCCTGGAGCGTCACCACCACTGGTCAAAACACCGATCTTCTTAATCATGCTCACCCTCGATTTTTGGGAATCTATTATTCAATTCTTGTTCTTGCTGATTGTATATCAACAAGATTTTAAATCTATATTTGTACGTTATGTTACATTTCCTCAACAGGAATAGCACTTAAATCACGTAAAATTATGTAACATTTCTACTTCTGTAAGAGTATTACAGTTTTACTCAATAACTTTGTTGATTCACATCAGAATCAACATTAATTGTTACTAAGGTGATTTTTGAATCACCTTTGAGTTAGCAATTTTTACTCACTTTAGTTCAAAAGCCATTCACTTGCCATTTGCTGCCTAATTTTTAGACGCATTACCATGAGTGAAATTTCTGCTGCTTCTCTGGGCCAAATACGACCGAATATGGATCTTGATGAATTAATACATCAGCATCAGGGAACACTGAAATAAGCTTGTCCTCTACTTCGTCAGAAATGCGGTGTGCTTCAATCAGTGGGATATTATCTTCGAGTTCTAAATGCAATTGAATGAAACGAACAGGCCCAGAACGGCGCGTTCTTAGTTGATGTACACCCAGTACCCCTTCCACACTCAACGATGCCTCTTTAATTTGCTTGAGCTCTTCATCGGGTAGCTTGTGATCAAGTAGAGATTGCACCGCTTCCATCGCCATTTGGTAAGCACTGTAAAGAATGTAGATGCCGATACCAATCGCGAATACCGAGTCTGCTTGACCGATACCAAACCAGCTCAGTGCTAGCGCCAGCATAATCGCCGCATTCATATAGAGGTCAGATTGATAATGCAGTGAGTCAGCCGCAATTGCTTGGCTACCCGTTTTGCTCACAACATGCTTTTGGAATCGAACCAAACCGAAGGTCATGACCATTGCGAACAAGCTGACATAAATACCAATTTCAGGAGAGTTCAGCTCATGCGGTCGGAAGAAACGTTCAATACCGTTAAGAATAAGGAAACAAGCTGAACCAGAAATAAACATCGCTTGTGCTAATGCAGCAAGAGATTCGGCCTTGCCATGACCAAAGGTATGTTCTTTATCAGCTGGCTGCAGAGAGTAACGAACCACCACAAGGTTGACGACAGAAGCGGCGATATCCAACAGTGAGTCAACAACAGAAGCTAATAAACTGACTGAGCCTGTCACCCACCACGCTGCAACCTTCACAACCAATAATATGGAGGCAATGATGGTGGCAGCCCAAGCGGCGAGCGTAACTAAACGTGCGTATTCTTGTTTCATAAATTGGCTATAAAGTGACTGATAGCACAAAGTATAACCCGCAAAACACCGATTGAATATGACAGCTAGGATCTAATACATTCATTTTAAAGATCAAAAAAAGCGGCACTAGGCCGCTTCTTTCTAAACACTTTCAATCAATTCAGCTTTTTCAAACCATGAATTACTTATCTTTGTTCATGCGTTTTTCCATTTTGTCCGCACATTTAGCCATGCGATCTTGCTGGATTTCTTTCAGTTGAGTCTTCTGTTCAGGTGTTAGCACGCTCATCATTTGATGTTGCTTCTTCAGCATGGTTAAACGACGCTCTGTTTGCTTCTCTACCATTTGGGTTGCTAGGTCGTTTGCCGCCGCTTCATCAAAGGTATCGGCTAGAACTAAATCTTGAACTTTCTCGTGGTGCGCTTTCATCTGCGCCATCTTGTCCGCTTTATTACCTGAATGTTTTGCTTTCATTTCAGCACGGTTCGCTTCACGCATCTCTTTTAGCTCTGCTTTTTGAGCATCCGTCAGATCCAGTTGGCGCATCACTTTTTTGTCAAAGCCGCCACACTTGCCGTGCATGCCTTTGTAGTCACCTTTATCGCCACCGCCATATGCGAACGCGCTTGCTGTACCTAACATAAGTGGAAGTGCCGCAGCTACTAGTACAAGTTTCTTAGTCATTTTCATAATTTTTGCCTCAATTCGGTATAATCAGTCATGTGTTGCGTTTGTTTTCAGCGCTTAGATATAGATTAGTCTTTCCCTCGTAAAGCGACGTTTAGAAAGCGTAAAGAATCGTAAAGAGTGAAAGTTGACGAATAATTAGCAGTATTATTAACCTATAAACAACTGATTAAGGCTTCCCAATGGCGAACATTCTTCTTATAGATGACGACACCGAGCTAACCGGCTTACTTAAAGACATACTGAGCTTTGAGGGATTCACTGTTTCCGAAGCCAATGACGGCTATGCGGGGTTGGAAGCTATCAATGATGAGATAGATTTGATTCTTTTGGACGTGATGATGCCGCGCCTTAACGGTATGGAAACGCTAAAGAAACTAAGAGAAAATTGGGAAACGCCAGTACTGATGCTGACAGCTAAAGGTGAAGAGATCGACCGTGTTATTGGCCTTGAGCTTGGCGCAGATGATTACTTGCCAAAGCCTTTCAGTGACCGAGAGCTGCTCGCTCGTATTCGTGCCATCTTACGTAGAACGCAGATCAACACCGCTCCTAAAGCTGCCAGTGATAAGATTCAATATCAAGACATTGAAGTGTTCCCCGGCAAGCAAGAAGCTTATTGTAATGGCCAGCTTATCGATCTTACCACCACCGAGTTCGCTTTGCTGAGTCACCTAATCCAGAACCCAGGGCAAGTGATCACCAAGGAAGCGTTGAGTTTGGATGTGCTGGGCAAAAGGCTTGCAGCATTTGACCGTGCGATAGACATGCACATATCCAACCTACGTAAAAAAATCCCAGAACGCAGTGACGGTAAATCTCGCATCAAAACCTTACGAGGCCGTGGTTACTTATTGGTAGAGGAAGATTAATGCGTATCCCTAAAATCACCAGCTTATATGGACGTATCTTTGCTATCTTTTGGTTCACCATGTTACTGGTGCTTTTGTCGGTACTGTCACTTCCCCATTTAGACCCGCGAGTGGCGCGCGATGTGCCTGCCGATCATCTCGATAAACTCGAACGTATCGCTAAATTCACAGAAAAGCGCTACGCCAAAGAATCTAACCTGGGAAAAATAGTGTTCCAACTTGAGGCACCGCGTAGCCGCAAGGATTCTCGTGCTCGTATTTACCTAACCGACCTTGAAGGCGCGGTCCTTACATCGAAAAGACACTCAAATTACAAACTTAAAGCGATTCGTAATTTTGTTACCTCGATAGATAACCCTGAATTACCCAAGCAAAAGTTATACGGACATTACATGGTAGCAGGGCCAGTCCCTATCACACTCGCTGGAGAAGAATTACTGATGTATGCCGGAGTAAAATGGAACCAACCTCCTCCATTTTTGCTGCGCTTATTTGATAGACCTTTACAGTTATTGCTTGCGGTAATGCTAGCAAGTACCCCACTGCTATTATGGTTAGCTTGGGCATTGAGCCAACCTGCTCGTAGGCTTGAACGCGCAGCACAACGTGTGGCGAAAGGTCAGTTTGAGGTCGATCCCACACTCGAAAAAGGCACCTCAGAATTCAGACAAGCGGGTGAGAGCTTTAACCAGATGGTCGAAGCGGTTAATCAGATGATTTCGGGGCAACAACGCCTACTTTCAGATATCTCACACGAGCTACGATCGCCATTGACCCGCCTTCGCATGGCCAATGCTCTTGCGATTCGTAAACAGGGTGAGAGCCAAGAGTTAGAACGTATTGATATGGAAGCTCAGCGATTAGAGCAAATGATCAGTGAGCTACTGACGCTATCACGCATGCAGGTCGACAGCCATATTACTCGTGAGGTTCAGCCTATTTCGAGCTTATGGGAAGAGATCTTAAAAGATGCAGAATTTGAAGCTGAACAGATGGGTAAATTACTGACGTTTTCAGAGATCCCAGACCGTTCTATTTCGGGTAACCCTAAGCTACTGATGAGTGCCTTGGACAATATTACGCGCAATGCTATCTACTACGGTAAAGACCAAGTCGATGTGCAATTCGATGTTGTCCAAGATCGGCTGACGATTTGCGTCAATGATAATGGCGATGGTGTGCCTGATGACGAACTGGATTCTATCTTTAGACCTTTCTACCGAGTTTCAACGGCGCGAGATCGTAACTCTGGCGGCACAGGGCTTGGCCTAACCATTACAGAGAGTGCGATTCGTCAACACAGCGGAACCATCACTGCAAGCCGTAGCCAGCTCGGTGGATTACAACTCAAAATCACCCTGCCTATCCTGCCAGTGTAATACCCCTACAAAGATCGCAGTTGATAATGATTTCCATTATCATTATGGTGAGTCCTCTAATTAAGGAGGATTTACCATGTCACACTCTTTTCCTGCTCTACCCTACGCCTACGACGCCCTAGAACCTTACATTGACGCTAAGACGATGGAAGTGCATTACAGCAAGCACCATAGAACCTACTACGATAAGTTTGTTGCGGCGATTTCTGGCAGTGAACTTGAGCAGCAATCTCTGACCGAGATCTTCGCTAACATCTCTCAGCACAGCCCTGCCGTTCGCAACAATGGCGGCGGTTACTACAACCATATTTTATATTGGAACTGCATGGCTCAAGATGGCGGGGGTGAACCGGCAGGTAAACTTGGCGACGCGATCCAAAGTACTTTCGGAGATTTCGAGACATTCCAAGATCAGTTCGCTCAAGCGGCAATCAATACCTTCGGTTCAGGCTTTGCTTGGTTGGTAGTAGAAGAAGGACAACTGAAAATCATCTCGACCTCAAACCAAGACAACCCGTGGATGGATACCATCGCCAGCAACGGTGAGCCGATTCTTGCACTGGATGTCTGGGAACACGCCTACTACATCAGCTACCAAAACCGTCGCCCTGATTACATCAATGCATGGTGGAACGTGGTGAATTGGAATGCGGTTTCTGAAAACTACGCACAAGCACTCGCGAATAAAGCGTAAGCCAATGGTGGTGAACTGTACTCACTCAGCTTGCCACCGTATACTCTGGCTATCTTTGATTATTCTTGTGAACCAACATGTTTGATATCGCTCTATACGAACCTGAAATTGCGCCCAATACGGGTAACATCATCCGCCTATGTGCTAACTGCGGCGCAAACCTGCACCTGATTGAGCCGCTTGGCTTTGATTTTGAAGAGAAGAAAGTTCGTCGTGCTGGCTTGGATTACCACGACCTAGCGCGTGTTAAGCGTCACAAGAACCTAGAAGCCTTTCTTGAGTATCTAGAGAATGAACGCGAGGGTGACTTCCGCATCTTTGCTTGCACGACAAAGACCACAGGCCACCACGTTGATGCGAAATTCCAACAAGGTGATGTACTGATGTTTGGCCCTGAGTCTCGCGGCCTGCCTGCTGAGTTCATCGAAAGTATGCCAATGGAGCAACGTATTCGTATTCCAATGATGCCAGAAGCACGCAGCTTGAACCTGTCTAACGCAGTGGCCATTATTGCGTTCGAAGCATGGCGACAAATGGGTTTTGAAGGCGCGGTATAATACCAATCTCAGTAAATAACCGCTCGCACGGCCTGTTACCTGTTCCAGCTAGTAATCGTAAATAGCAGGTAACATGCAATAAAAAAGGCTCTTACCATTATCACTTTCTTGCGAAGGATAAAGGTAAGAGCCTTTTCTGTTTTTCCCTCTATATAAAGAAGAGAGAAAAAACGGATTAATTTAAGCGGTTACGATCGTTGTCATCGTCTTTCTTCTCAAATTCACCCTCAAAGGTGTTGCCGTCTTTTGATTGATCTGATGGGTCGCGATTGAATGGGTCTTGTCCAAATGGACTTTGACCAAAACCAGCCTGCCCACCCGCATGGAAACCGCCAGACATATTGGTCACCACCATTTTTTCCATCATTTTCTTGGCAATCATCGCTCTTGGTGCAGGCAGCAATACCAACATGCCGAGTGCGTCTGTCATAAAACCCGGAGTCAGCAGTAAAACACCTGCAACCGCAAGCATTACGCCTTCAAGAATCTGTTGTGCTGGCATTTCGCCTTGTTGTAGTCGACCTTGCACAGACATAAGTGTCTGAATACCTTGGCTACGAACCAGCGATGCACCCACAAATGCAGTGATCAAAACCAACGCGATAGTTGGCCACAATCCTAAGAAGCCACCAACTTGAATAAATAGCCCAATCTCAATGATGGGTACGAAGATAAAGAGTAATAATAAGATAGGAAACACACGCCCTCCTTTGTTACGTCCAGTTTACGCTGAAAGCCCTACCAATCTCAAATTTATCCTGTAAATAAGCGTGTTTATTGACCCGGAATAAGTTTGCTAAATATTGACGAAACAAAAACGAAAAAGGTGATCAACTTAATATTTTTATGCGCTAAGTACAGTATCATGTGCCACATAAGTCAGGACGGATTTATCAGCCCAATATTCTAGCGAACGGAGTATTTGCACACAGAATAGGCTAATAACTAACTATATAATCAGAATAATTCTCTAAGGATCCTGTTATGGCTACTCAATCAGAAGCTCAAGTTGAAGCTCCTCAAGCTACTCGTCTCGAAGAAGATCTATTAGGTCAACGTCATGTTCCGGCTGATGCTTACTACGGCATCCACACTCTACGCGCAGTTGAAAACTTCAACATCTCAAATGTAACGATCTCAGATGTACCTGAATTCGTTCGCGGTATGGTGATGACAAAGAAAGCAGCGGCTTTAGCAAACAAAGAGTTAGGTGTAATTCCAAGCGAAGTGGCTAAATACATCATCGAAGCTTGTGACCTCATTCTAGACACTGGCAAGTGCATGGATCAGTTCCCATCGGACGTTTTCCAAGGTGGTGCTGGTACTTCTGTAAACATGAACGCGAACGAAGTCGTTGCGAACGTGGCACTTGAACTTATGGGCAAAGAAAAAGGCCAATACGAGTTCATCAACCCAAATGACCATGTAAACCGCAGCCAATCTACAAACTGTGCTTACCCAACGGGCTTCCGCATCTCTGTTTACAACAGCGTTCGTAAACTGATCGATGCTATCGAATACCTAAAAGGTGCATTTGAGCTTAAGAGCCAAGAATTCAACACAATTTTGAAGATGGGTCGTACTCAACTTCAAGATGCTGTGCCTATGACGGTTGGCCAAGAGTTCCACGCTTGGGCTGTAACCATCAACGAAGAAATCAAAAACCTAGAATACACTTCAAAACTACTGCTTGAAGTTAACCTAGGCGCAACAGCTATCGGTACTGGTCTGAACGCAGCACCGGGCTACCAAGGCCTAGCAGTTAAGCACCTAGCAGAAGTAACTGGCCTAGAGTGTGTAGCGGCTGAAGATTTAATCGAAGCAACGTCTGACTGTGGCGCATACGTAATGACGCACGGTGCACTTAAACGTCTAGCGGTTAAACTGTCTAAGATTTGTAACGACTTACGTCTTCTTTCTTCAGGCCCACGCACTGGCTTTAACGAACTAAACCTACCTGAACTGCAAGCTGGCTCTTCAATCATGCCAGCTAAAGTAAACCCAGTTGTGCCTGAAGTAGTAAACCAAGTTTGCTTTAAAGTTCTAGGTAACGACAACACGGTTTCTTTCGCGGCAGAAGGCGGTCAGCTTCAACTGAACGTAATGGAACCTGTTATCGCACAAAGCATGTTTGAGTCTCTAGACATTCTAACAAACGCATGTGTGAACCTACGCGACAAGTGTGTAGACGGCATTACTGTGAACAAAGAAGTGTGTGAATCTCACGTATTTAACTCTATCGGTATCGTCACTTACCTAAACCCATACATTGGCCACCACGAGGGTGATGTTGTTGGTAAGATCTGTGCTGAAACAGGTAAAAGCGTTCGTGATGTAGTTCTAGAACGCGGGTTATTAACCGAAGAAGAACTTGATGACATTTTCTCTGTTGAAAATTTGATGCATCCTCAGTATAAAGCAAAACGCTACGAATAACGTTAGCGAAAAAGGGCTCCAAAGGGAGCCCTTTTTTAGGCTCCAATACGGTTAACCATGTTAATTTTGTGGATTTCTATTGGTTGCACTTTTGCGAAATAGAATCTAAACCATAGAACTATTATGTGAACATTCCAGCGGCGAATGTTCACATAATAAAATCTAAAATGAGGTGTTACTTATGATTGCAGTAGAACTATTTGTCGTCCTGCTCTTTATCTTTTTGGGGGCCAGAATTGGCGGTATCGGTATTGGTTTTGCCGGTGGTGCTGGTGTTATTGCCCTTTCACTGATTCTTGGCGTTCCAACAAGCCAGTCTTTCATCCCGATCGACGTAATCTTGATCATCATGTCGGTTATCACCGCAATTGCTGCTATGCAGGTTGCGGGCGGTATGGACTGGTTGGTACAAATTGCAGAAAACTTTTTGCGTAAACACCCTGAACGCATCACCTTTTACGCGCCGATTGTGACCTTTGTAATGACACTAATGGCCGGTACTGGTCACACAGCATTCTCTACGCTTCCTGTAATAGCAGAAGTAGCGAAAGGCCAAGGTGTTCGTCCTTCTCGTCCACTGTCTATCGCAGTTGTCGCCTCTCAAATTGCTATCACAGCTTCGCCAATCTCGGCTGCAGTTGTTGCTTTCGCAGCAATGCTGGCACCCTTTGGTGTTGATTACCTAACGCTATTGATGGTTTGTATCCCAACAACCTTCATCGCTTGTATGGTTGGTGCGGTTGTTGCTAACTACATGGGTAGCGAACTGAAAGACGATCCTGTTTACCAAGAACGTCTAGAGAAAGGCCTAATCAAACTGGCGACAGAAGAGAAACGTGAAATTCTACCAACAGCGAAGAGAGCAACGTACATCTTCCTAGCAGCAATTGGTTTCGTGGTTTGCTACGCAGCGGCTATCTCTAGCTCTGTTGGCCTAATTGAAAACCCAGCGCTTGGTCGTAACGAAGCGATCATGTCTGTGATGCTAGCAGCAGCAGCGGCTATCGTGATGTTCACTAAGATTGATGCTGCGAAGATTTCTTCAGCGCCAACATTCCGCTCTGGTATGACAGCGTGTGTTTGTGTACTTGGTGTAGCTTGGTTAGGTTCAACGTTTGTAAACGCACACGTTGCTGAGATCAAAGACGTAGCAGGTGCTCTACTGGCTGACTACCCATGGATGCTAGCTCTTGTTTTGTTCTTCGCTTCTATGCTGCTTTACTCTCAAGGCGCAACAACAGTTGCACTAATGCCAGCAGCTCTAGCGATTGGCGTAGCACCACTAACAGCCGTGGCTTCTTTTGCTGCAGTAAGTGCACTGTTCGTACTTCCAACTTACCCTACGCTACTGGCAGCGGTTGAGATGGATGACACAGGCTCAACGCGTATTGGTAAGTACGTATTTAATCACCCATTCTTCATTCCTGGTGTGGTAACAATCAGTACAGCGGTTGCACTCGGCTTCGCATTTGGCGGCCTATTCATCTAGTAATCACTAATGTTCTAAACTAAAAAAGGAAGCTTCGGCTTCCTTTTTTGTTTTCTGCTCAATGTGTTATTTGATACACGTCAAATAACCGTTATAAAATTCAAAAACCAACCAAAAATAAAGTTTGAATAAAATTCCAGGATTATTCAGGCCATTAATTAGGAATGCCTACCCAGTCAATCTCCCTTTGATTTACCGTCATCCCCATCGAATATTAATCCAAGCTAACTAACCAAAAAACCTTGCCAATTTTCTGCCATTTTTTCAGCCCTTTCATTAGCCATTATTTTTGTGAACAGCACCAAACTTAAATACTGACGTAAGGAATAAAATAACCGCAGCTAAATTAAATCTAACTTCATTTGGATTGGTAAATATAAAAACAACCTTAATTTAAAGTCAGCAACTTTATATCGTTGAGTGCTTTATAAGTGTCCGTGTATTTACAATCTATAAATCATTAGTCGCTAATTCACATCACTTCTATTTAAGATGATGTAAGGAGATAGCCATGACAACTCAAACGATACCAAGCGAGAAAAAAAAGGGCGGCTTCTTTGCCAACTTTAAATTTCCTTCTGCCTACACCATTCTATTTATTCTGATTGCGTTCGTCGCGCTGCTTACCTGGATTGTTCCAGCAGGCCAATACGACCGTGCAATGAATGAAGAGCTAGGCCGAGAAGTACCCGTAACCGGAACCTATCAAGCGGTAGAAGGTAACCCTCAAGGCGTGATTGATGTACTGCTAGCGCCTATTGATGGCTTCTACGACCACAATAGCTATGAAGCAGCGGCTATCGACGTTTCGCTGTTCATCTTAATCATTGGTGGCTTCTTAGGACTAGTAACCAAAACAGGTGCCATTGATGCCGGTATCGAGCGCGTTACCGCCCGCTTAGAAGGGCGAGAAGAGTTGATGATACCAATACTGATGGCACTGTTTGCCGCAGGTGGTACTGTCTACGGCATGGCGGAAGAATCACTGCCATTCTATACATTACTAGTACCAGTAATGATGGCAGCTCGCTTTGACCCTCTAGTTGCGGCTGCGACGGTATTGCTTGGTGCAGGCATTGGGGTGCTAGGCTCTACCATTAACCCATTCGCGACCGTTATTGCTGCCAACGCCTCTGGTATTCCATTTACCGACGGTATCGCGCTGCGTATTGGAATGCTGATTATTGGTTGGGGTATCTGTGTCGCCTACGTCATGCGCTACGCAAGAATGGTACAAGCCGATCCAACAACATCGATTGTTTACGACAAATACGAAGAGAACAAAGCGCACTTCCTTGGCAACGCAAGTGGTGAAAAACTGGAGTTCACCGCGACTCGCAAACTGATCCTGGCTATTTTTGGAGGCTCTTTCGCTGTCATGATTTACGGTGTATCCGTTGCTGGATGGTGGATGGCAGAGATCTCCGCGATGTTCTTAGCAGCGACTATTATTGTCGGTATTGTGTCTCGCATGAGCGAGGAAGAGTTCACTACTAGCTTCATTGACGGTGCTCGAGACCTACTGGGCGTTGCGCTTATCATAGGTATCGCACGTGGTATCGTAGTCGTAATGGACCGCGGTATGATCACCGACACTATTCTTTTCTCAGCAGAACAAATGGTGACTGGCCTTTCTTCAGTTGTCTTCATTAACGTGATGTTCTTCTTAGAAATTCTACTGTCATTCTTAGTACCTTCGACCTCTGGTCTAGCAGTGCTGACTATGCCAATCATGGCGCCATTAGCCGATTTTGCTGGCGTAGGTCGTGACCTTGTTATCACCGCTTACCAATCAGCATCTGGCTTGGTCAACTTAATCACTCCAACCTCTGCAGTGGTAATGGGCGGCTTGGCGATTGCTCGTGTCCCTTACGTGCGCTGGGTTAAATGGGTGATGCCATTAATCGGAATCTTGATGGTGTTCTGCATCGTTGTACTAAGTATTGGTGCGCTTATCTAAAGCCTGCACACCACCTTCTCGTTCAAAGCCGCTTTCTTAGCGGCTTTTTTATTGCTATCGCCCTCAGAGCCAGTCCCCAAAACAACCTCACGAGCTGCACACACTCTATTTAAAGCCTCTCTATAGCCAACCTCATCAGCCAACCTTAAACAATCCAAGGACACCTTCGACAAAGCGTAAATCAACGTTTTAATATTGATGTTAAGGCTAATAAAAAACAATCCATTCCTCTCCATTATGTTTATAAAAATATTTAGTCATTTATTAACGTTAATTATATTTAAAGTTATTCACCTTGTAATAACCAAAGGGGAAATAAAAGCTATTTTTATAGAAAACCGGCTTAAAAAAACCAATTATAAAGTGTGACCACAACAGCTTTATTCGCATTTATTTTGTTAATAAATAATTAATTTCACATCCAAAATTAAATATCTAAATAGAAACATTGCATACTTCCAAGCTAAGTACATTCTTATCAATAAAACTATTATGCATATAATACCTAACAATTTTGATTCTAGGCAGGTTCATCAAAAAAGCGTGCATAAAGTTCCCTAACAGCTAACTATTTAGAATGTAATCGTCATGACTAAAAGTGCATAAAGTTTGTTAAAACCCTTAATTTTAAAGGGCTGCAGGATAAAAAACGATTTGTGATAGATCTCTAAGAATACCTGACTAGCAGGCGTAATATTAATTCCAGACAAGAGATATGAATAAAATAATTCATTATTCTCCACTGAAAATAAATAATTACTCTTAGCGATAAAAGTAATTCAAATATATAAGAGAGAGACGATCATGAGTAAGTTCTATGTAGGTTCTGAAATAGGTCAATTGCGCCGCGTTCTAGTTCACCGCCCAAGACGCGCACTGACTCACCTAACACCCTCTAACTGTCACGATTTACTATTTGATGACGTACTGGCTGTTGAGCGCGCAGGTAAAGAGCATGACGCATTTACTAAAACGCTACGTGATCAGGGTGTTGAAGTTCTTCTTCTTACTGACCTACTAGCAGACACACTAGCAGTGCCAGAAGCGAAAGACTGGCTACTAAGCTGCCAGGTATCTGATTACCGTTTGGGTAAAACATTCGCTAATGATGTGCGCTGCTACTTGGGCGACTTACCAAACTTAGAGCTAGCAAAAATCCTAACGGGCGGTCTGTCTTACGCTGAAATGCCAATGAAATCATCTTCAATGATGCAAGGCATGCACGCACCAACTGACTTCATTATCGAACCTCTACCAAACCACCTATTTACTCGTGACACATCTTGCTGGGTATACGGTGGCGTATCTATCAACCCGATGGCGAAACCTGCTCGTCAACGTGAAACAAACCACGTTCGCGCTATTTACCGCTGGCACCCAACATTCGCAGGCGAAGACTTCATTAAATACTTCGGTGATGAAGAAAACATCAACTACGACAACTCAACAATCGAAGGTGGTGACGTTCTTGTTCTCGGCCGTGGCGCGGTTCTTATCGGTATGTCTGAGCGTACAACAGCACAAGGTGTTGAACACTTAGCGTCTAGCCTATTCAAACACGGTCAAGCGACACAAGTTATCGCAATGCAGCTACCAAAACACCGTTCTTGCATGCACTTAGACACCGTGATGACTCACATGAACGAAGATACGTTCTCTGTTTACCCTGAAGTGGTAAGTAAAGACGTGCAGTGCTGGAACCTAACTGGCGATGAGTCAGGCGCAGTGAAAGTGAAAGAAGAAGGCTACTTCGTAACAGCTATCGAGAAAGCACTTGGCGTAGACAAGCTAAACCTAATCACAACGGGTGGCGACAACTTCCATGCAGAACGTGAGCAGTGGAACGATGCAAACAACGTTCTAACGGTTAAACCTGGCGTTGTTATTGGCTACGAAGGCAACACATACACCAACGAAAAATACGACAAAGCAGGCATCACGGTTCTTCCGATTCCAGGAGACGAACTTGGTCGCGGTCGCGGTGGTGCACGCTGCATGAGCTGCCCAATTGAGCGTGATGGTATCTAATCACTAAGACGAAACGGCCAAGTTGAACGACCTTAAATAATCTCAACTTGGCCAAAATGAGAGAACACAATTATGACTAAGCAAACTGTTGTTGTTGCACTCGGCGGTAATGCCCTACTTCGTCGCGGTGAGCCGTTAGAAGCCGATGTTCAACGCCGTAATATTGAAACGGCTGTTAAAACCATCTCTGAAATCGCGAAAGTGTACAACGTGGTTCTAGTGCACGGTAATGGTCCACAAGTTGGCTTACTTGCTCTGCAAGGTTTGGAGTACAAAAAAGTAAACCCGTATCCATTGGATGTATTGGGCAGTGAGACTCAAGGCATGATCGGCTACATGCTGATGCAAGAGTTCAAAAACTACCTGCCTGACCGCAACATCTCATGCATGTTGACGCAAATGACCGTTGATCCAAACGATCCTGCATTCGCAGATCCAACTAAGCCAATTGGCCCGATCTACGAAGAAGCAGAAGCGCGTGAGTTAGCGGAGAAATTCCACTGGATCGTAAAACCAGACGGTCAACATTTCCGTCGAGTAGTGCCAAGCCCACGCCCTACTGGCATTGTTGAACACGAAGCGATCACTCAACTTATCGATGCAGGTCACCTCGTAATTTGTACTGGCGGTGGTGGCATCCCAGTGAAAAAAGAAAATGGCAAATTAGTCGGCGTTGAAGCGGTTATCGACAAAGACATGTCAGCGGCTTTCTTGGCGAAACAATTGGATGCGGATGCACTACTTATTCTGACCGATGCTGACGCTGTTTATCTTGATTGGGGCAAACCGACTCAACACGCACTGCGCAGTACTACACCAAGTGAATTGGCGAAGTTTACATTTGATGCAGGCTCAATGGGGCCAAAAATCGAAGCATCGTGCGAGTTCATTCAGCAAGGCGGCAAAGTAGTGGGTATCGGCGCACTCGAAGATGGTTTGCAAATCCTGCAAGGCCAAGCGGGCACCAATATCACCAAAGGTTAATGCACTAGCGAGCTTTATCATCTTGAGAGCCTTAAACCTTGAGAGCTTTTAAAGCTTGCGAAAACAGATTAAACGAAACAAACAAAACCGAACAACTTTAACTAAAAATTGAATCGCGCTTTCTTGAATTTTATTTCCCTGTAACAAGGAAGCGCCTAAATCTAAGAAGGAATACATCATGGCTTTTAACCTACGCAATCGTAACTTCCTAAAACTACTAGATTTCACTCCACGCGAAATTCAACACTTGTTAGATCTTTCTATGGAGCTAAAAAAAGCGAAGTACAACGGTTACGAACAGCCAACACTGACTGGCAAAAACATTGCGCTTATCTTTGAAAAAACCTCAACTCGTACTCGCTGTGCATTCGAAGTAGCAGCATTCGACCAAGGTGCTCGAGTTTCTTACTTAGGCCCATCTGGCTCTCAAATTGGCCACAAAGAATCAATGAAAGACACCGCTCGCGTTCTAGGCCGTATGTACGATGGCATCGAATACCGCGGCTTTGGTCAAGAAATCGTTGAAGAGCTAGGCGCTTACGCTGGCGTTCCTGTGTGGAATGGCCTGACTGACGAATTCCACCCAACACAAATCCTAGCTGACTTCCTAACTATGACGGAATACGGCCGTGGCAAGCAATTGCATGAAATCAAGTTTGCTTACCTAGGTGATGCTCGCAACAACATGGGCAACTCTCTGATGGTTGGTGCTGCTAAAATGGGCATGGACATTCGCCTTGTTGCTCCAAAACAATTCTGGCCAGAAGAAGAGCTATTAGCTCAATGTCGTGAAATCGCAGAACACACTGGCGGCAAAATCACGCTAACAGAAGATGTTCAAGAAGGCGTGCAAGGTTGTGACTTCCTATATACCGACGTTTGGGTATCAATGGGCGAAGCGAAAGAAGCATGGGCTGAGCGTATCAACCTAATGATGCCTTACCAAGTCAACATGGACATGATCAAAGCAACAGGCAACTCACATGTGAAATTCATGCACTGCCTACCTGCTTTCCACGGCGAAGATACAACTGTCGGCAAACAGCTTGCTGCTGAATATCCGCAGCTTAAAGATGGCGTAGAAGTGACGGATGAAGTGGTTGAGTCTGAATACTCTATCGTGTTCGATGAAGCAGAAAACCGCATGCACACCATCAAAGCAGTAATGGTTGCGACATTAGGCAGCTAATTACCTAAGAAACTAAACAGTTAAGACGTTAAAAATTAAGAAGCTAGGCACTCACTTGTTCGAAATACGTTGATAAGTTAAGTGCAATGACAGGGAAATGCGGGTGGCGTTCTTGGGATTTTGACCTTGAATAAAACTCGCATTTTTTTTCATGCGGTTGAAGAGATAATTTCCTGGAAAACCCTGTAAGTCTTAGCCCCAACAAAGACTTAAATGGGAGTTCAAAATGGACGTAATCTCGCATAAAAATCCATTAAATGAATACTTTACAGAAAGTATTGCATGGCCTTTTTATCTGAGTATAATCCTCCGCAATTTGTCTTAAGAGAGCAAAAAATGAACCGCAATTTTTTCGCACATGATTGTCAGCCAATACGCCTTAGAACGGCGTTGGTGTCATTTTTATTTTGCTCTATTGATCATTTCGAAGCCTCCTATTTTTAGGGGGCTTTTTTTTGTCCGCAATTTGACTGTATGCATAGAAAAAGGAAGACCCGTTATGGCGCATTCGTTATTTAACAAGCACATCATCTCCATTCCAGAGCTATCTCGTGATGAACTGGAGCTTATCGTCGATACTGCAGCAAGACTCAAAGCAGAACCAAACCCTGAGCTGCTGAAAAATAAAGTCGTTGCGAGCTGCTTCTTTGAGCCTTCAACTCGAACTCGCCTCTCATTTGAAACCGCAGTTCAACGCCTTGGCGGCACAGTCATCGGCTTTGATAATGGCGGCAACACATCGCTGGCGAAAAAAGGCGAAACACTTGCCGATTCCGTTCAAGTTATTTCATCTTACGTGGATGCCTTTGTGATGCGTCACCCACAAGAAGGCGCAGCACGTTTGGCCTCTGAATTTTCTAACGGTGTGCCAATTGTGAATGGTGGCGACGGTGCAAACCAACACCCAACGCAAACCTTATTGGATCTGTTCTCGATTTACGAAACGCAAGGCACGCTCGATAACCTCAATGTGGCTTTCGTCGGCGACCTAAAATATGGCCGTACCGTACACTCTTTGACACAAGCACTATCAAAATTCAATAACGTGCGTTTCTTCTTTATCGCGCCAGAAGTGTTAGCGATGCCTGATTACATCTGTGAAGAATTGGAAGAGATGGGCATCCAATACAGCACCCACAGCAGCATTGAAGAAGTGGTGCCTGAACTGGATGTCCTGTACATGACTCGCGTACAGAAAGAGCGCTTTGATGCGTCAGAATACGCGCACATGAAGTCGGCTTACATTCTAACGGCCGATACCTTGAAAGATGCACGCCAGAACATGAAGGTGCTTCACCCATTACCACGCGTCGATGAAATCACAACCGACGTAGATAAAACGCCACACGCTTACTACTTTGAACAAGCTGAAAACGGTGTATACGCTCGCGAAGCCCTATTGGCCCTAGTTCTTAACGACACTTTATAAGCAGGAGAAACAGTCATGGTTAAACAAACTCAGCTACAAGTAGAAGCGATCCGTAACGGCAGCGTGATTGACCACATCCCTGCTCATCTTGGTATCAAAATCCTCAAACTGTTTAAGCTACACAAAACAGAACAACGCATCACCATGGGGTTGAATCTGCCATCATCTGCGCTTGGTCACAAAGATCTGATCAAGATTGAGAACATCTTTCTGACCAAGGAACAAGCCAACCAATTGGCTCTGTATGCGCCGCAAGCGACGGTAAATCAGATTGAAGAGTACAAGGTGGTTAATAAGCTAACATTAGTACTGCCAGACCAAATCAACAGTGTGTACTCTTGCCCGAATAGCAACTGTATTTCGCACGGTGAACCCGTTGAAAGTAGCTTTAAAGTGCAGCTAAAACACGAAAACGTCCAACTAAAATGTCACTATTGTGAAAAAGTATTCTCTCGCGAGATCATGAGTGAAATCCGCTAGCCCTTAGCGCTCTTACCTTCGTAAAAGAAACCGCTCAAACTACATGGATATTTATTCCTAACCCGGAATAAATATCCACTTACCTAAAGAATAAAACTCCACAAAAAAAGCAAATAACCAGAATTTTGTTTGGTGATCACCTTCAAAAAGATAACTATTCTTTAGTGGTAGACTGGATGAATAGAAGATCATACATCACGCATACCCTTCCTATTTATTTCGGGATTCATCGGTAAGCCCTAATTAACAATCGTACTCTACGGCTTTGGGAGTGCGTTCTGCGCTATGGACAAGCGATATCAACACGTTGACCTTAAGGAGTTGTTCATGAACCAAATCACTGAGCACGGTTGCTTGTATTCAGCTGAAGATAAAACACTGACCGCAGCGTGCAAACGCTTACTACAACAGCAAAGCTTCTCGACCCAGAACCAGCTGCGAGAGAAACTCGTCGACATTGGTTATACAGGCATTAGCCAGTCGACTGTGTCTCGTATTTTGTCACAACTCGGTGTTGTCAAAATCCAGAACGCCTGTGGCAAAAAGGTTTACTGCATCACCGTAGAAAGCGCACCGGTACGTGTCGATGCGTCAATCTCATCACAAATCGAATTAATTACTCACAACCAAGCAATGGTGATCGTAAAAACAAACCCTGGTTGCGCACAGTTGGTCGCAAGATTGGTTGATATCGACCCACATACCGAGATTATCGGTACGGTTGGCGGCAATGACACGGTGTTAATTATTCCGAAAGACACCACGAATATAGATGCTTGCGAACAAGTAGTAAGAGCACGCTTAGGAGTGGCTTAAATGTCTTATTGGCAAAAGCTGACAACTCATGTTGAGCGACTGACACTCTCTCGACTGCCCCAGAAAATAGCCCACCCGCCTTAGGGGATATTTGTTTACCGATGAAACTAATCACAAACTATTACGGTCTGATTGAGTTAAGATACCTTCAACTCCATTTTGATGACTAAATAGTATGCGACGACTTGCCACATTACTTTTTGTTTGTGTTTCCCTGTTCACCCAGCCTGCGTGGGCGCTTTTTGGAAACGACAACGCCGAGCCAAGCTTCGGAGGCAATAACAACGGTTTTGTCCCTGTAGACCAAGCTTTCCCTTTCAATTACTACCAGCAAGACGGCAAGGTCCTTCTCGACTGGCAAGTAAAAGAGGGCTACTACCTCTATCAACATAGCCTCTCGTTCACTGGCCAAAATCTCACTATCGGCAATGTTGAAATGGAAAATGGCCAACCACACCAAGATGAATTCTTCGGTGAGGTGAGCATTTATACTCAGCCGTTATTCGTGCAAGTTCCTCTACAGAGTTACCAAGATGGCTCACAGCTGATCATTAAGTATCAAGGCTGTGCAGATGCTGGTTTCTGTTACCCACCAGAGATCCGAGTAATCGACATTGAACCGTTTACTGCGACGAGTTCTGGGGATATGAAAAGCAGTGATGTTCAAAACAGTGGTGCTTTACAAGGTTCTTCTGATGCAGCTGGTGAAGCTGACAATTCAGTACAAGCCTCTTCTCCTACCGCTGACGCAGCAAGCAATACCACTCAACAAACCAATGCTCCCGTTTCAAAAGAAGCAGGCTTAGCCGATAAGCTGGGTGACAGTTGGTGGACGCCATTATTATTCCTCGCACTCGGTGTTGGCTTGGCCTTTACGCCGTGTGTCCTGCCTATGTATCCGATTCTAACGGGTATTGTGCTAGGTGGCGGTAAGCTCAGCCAAGGTCGTGCGCTGATGCTGTCCTTCATCTACGTGCAAGGCATGGCGCTGACCTACACCTTATTAGGTTTAGTGGTTGCTTCAGCTGGCATGCAGTTCCAAGCTGCGATGCAACACCCTTACGTATTAATCGCGCTGAGTGTTCTGTTCGTGACGTTGGCGATGTCGATGTTCGGCGTTTATAACCTACAACTGCCAAGCAGTATCCAAACTTGGCTTAATAACCAAAGCAACAAACAACAAGGTGGTAATACCTTGGGCGTGTTCGCAATGGGCGCTATCTCTGGCTTGGTGTGTTCACCTTGTACCACAGCGCCACTGTCAGGCGCGTTATTGTATGTGGCTCAAAGTGGCGACCTATTAACCGGAGCGATCGCTCTGTATGCGTTAGCGATGGGTATGGGTATTCCGCTGATTTTGGTTGCGGTGTTTGGTAATAAGCTACTACCAAAAGCAGGCAGCTGGATGGACAAGGTGAAGATCGTATTCGGCTTTATCTTGCTGGCAGCGCCTATCTTCCTGCTAGAGCGAATTATTCCTGAATTGTGGGCAACGGTACTTTGGTCTGGTCTTGGGTTCATCGCCTTTGGTTGGCTTTACCACAGCAAGAATGCACTGCCATTCGGTGGTTGGAAACAGAGCGCTGTAGGTATCATCGCGATGCTTGGCCTATTCGCTTCAGCGCAACCTGCATTGAATTACTGGTTCGCAGAAAAGAGCGTTGTGGTTGAGCAACAAATCCAATTTGCACGCGTCAACACGGTTGAAGAGTTAGAAATCCAGCTCATCGAAGCCAAGAAACTCGGCAAACCAGTGATGCTCGATTTCTACGCCGATTGGTGTGTGGCATGTAAAGAGTTTGAGAAGTACACCTTCCACCAAGCAGATGTTGAGAACAAGCTTTCTGATTTCGTCCTGCTTCAGGCTGACGTAACGAGAAACATGCCTCAAGATATTGAACTGCTTAAACAATTACAGGTACTCGGCTTACCAACCATTGAGTTCTGGGATGGCGAGGGTAACCATGTTCCAAATGCTCGTGTGACGGGCTTTATGCCTGCCGATGTATTCTTAAAACACATGCAAGACCACCAGCTATAGCGACGACATTCGTCTAAATACAAGCACTAACGAAAGCCGCACCGCCCCTCCGTAACGAGATGGCAGTGCGGCTTTTTTGTTATTCAGAGTAACGCTTTCTTATTCTGGGGATAAAAGTCGATATGGTTCAGACTTTTAATGCATAAATATTGTCCACATACTCAATCAGGATGATAATAAATATTAACTAAATTGTTAAAAGTATGAACGTCATGGACTCGACCTATACCATCATCATTGCTGATGACCACCCTCTCTTTCGCAACGCCCTGTTTCAGTCAGTTCATATGGCTATCAGCGGTGCGAACCTGCTTGAGGCTGATTCTCTCGATGCCTTACTGACTCTACTAAAAAAAGAAGATGAACCGGATCTGTTACTTCTCGACCTTAAAATGCCGGGAGCAAACGGGATGTCGGGCTTAATTCAACTGCGTGCTGAATATCCAGATTTACCAATTGTGGTGATCTCAGCCAGCGAGGATGCTAGCGTTGTCACTCAAGTGAAGAGCCACGGTGCCTTTGGCTTCATTCCTAAGTCGAGTGATATGCGTGAATTGGTGAGTGCACTGAATCAAGTGCTGAATGGCGACCCGTTCTTTCCTGAAGGCCTTATCACCAACAATGCAGCCTGTAGCGACCTTGCGGAAAAGCTTTCCACACTGACGCCCCAGCAATACAAGGTATTAGGGATGCTTTCAGACGGCCTGCTGAACAAGCAAATCGCTTATGAATTGAATGTTTCGGAAGCGACTATCAAGGCACATATGACAGCCATCTTCCGTAAACTGGATGTGAAAAACCGAACTCAGGCGGTTATCTTGCTACAAGAAGTCCACAATTAGGCTTCACTTATATCCTCTTCTAAAGTCGTCTTTGGCAAACATAAACCCAACCTGACGACTTTATGATCATCTATCTCTGCAACCACCCAAGTAATGTCATGCCACACAAAACTATCGCCTAATACAGGGTGGGCACCGAGCTCTCGCTCAGCCAATTGTTTTAGCGTCATTTCTCGCTCTTCTTCCGAGCCCAGTTCGATACCATAACAATCACTGACCGCTGCAATCGATAGTTCGACATCCAGGAAGAAATCACCAAAGAATCGAGCGGCCTCTTCAGCTAGAGGAGCCTCACTGAATAGCGCACTTAAGCTATCTAGGTCTTTATCTTGACCAAGCACACAGAGAATATCGTTCGCCTCTAACACGGTGCTACCCGATGGGTGAAGCAAAGCATCTTTTCTAAACAGTGCCGTAATTCGCGTCCCTTCAGGCATAGACAAACGCTTAAGCGGTTCACCAACACACCACTTTTCTTCTTTCAGCTTGTAGACAAACATCTCCCACTCACTGGTCGGATAAATCTCCATGCCAGTACGAGAAATCGGTGTTGGTGTCGGTGGTAAGGTCACCTGAGCCAACCTCGCAACTTTCATCAAGCTACCGCCCTGAACAATCAGCGAAACCATAACCACGAAGAAGGCAATATTGAAGTAAAGCTGAGCATTGGGCAGGCCAGCCATCATCGGGAACACCGCCAAAATGATCGGCACAGCGCCACGTAAACCTACCCAAGAAACAAACCAACGTTCTTTGGTGGTAAAGCTTCTGAACGGCAGTAAACCCAACCAAACCGACAGCGGACGAGCAAACAAAATCATACCGAAGGCCAGCGCTAGCGCAGGCAGAGCAATGTCCATCAACGTTGATGGCGTCACCAATAAGCCCAATACCAAGAACATCACGATCTGGCTTAGCCACGTCATACCATCAAGAACATTAAGAATAGAGTGTCGAGAGCGCGTCGGACGATTACCAATGAACAGGCCTACAAGGTAGATCGATAAGATACCGCTGCCGCCCAGCATGTTAGAGAACGCAAACAGCGCCACACCACCACTGAGCACCAAAATAGAGTAAAGGCCATCCGCCAGTTGCACTCGGTTAATTAGACTCCATAGAACCCAACCTCCACCAATACCAACAAGGGTACCGATACCAAACTGCATCGCAAAGCTTTTCAGTAGAAAGTTCATCCCCATTTCAGCATCAGGCGTGCCCAGAAGCGCAATTAAGGTCACCGTCAGGAAAACAGCCATTGGGTCATTGGTACCCGATTCGATCTCTAGGGTTGAGCCAACACGCTCATTGAGGCTCTGCCCTTTCAACAAAGAAAATACCGCAGCTGCATCGGTCGAACCGACAATCGCACCGACTAAGATACCCTGCATCAATGACAGATCGAACAGCCAAGCCGCCATTAAGCCCGTTAGGGTTGCAGTACACGCGACACCTATCGTCGCCAGCGAGAGCGATGGCCAAAACGCAACCTTGAAGCTTGCGACCTTGGTTCGCATACCGCCATCAAGCAGGATCACGGCAAGCGCGAGGTTACTCACCAAATAAGTCAGTGAGTAATCATCAAAATTAATGCCACCGGGTCCATCTTCACCGGCTAACATGCCAACGAAAAGGAAGATCAAAAGAATCGGAACGCCCAAGCGAGAGGACACTTGCGAAAAAAGCACACTGATGGCGATGAGCACCGCACCAGTTAAAAATAAGTGGTTAATGGTTATTGCGTCCAATTCGTCCCCCCAAAGAATAAAACTCGAGCCTTAAGCCTGTTGATCTTCTGCCGTTAAGCAAGTCACGACCGGTGAAAGTACCGTAGTTACTATAACAAACTTATGTTTCGCTTCGTGTCATAGGCAGGACTAAATACCGTTTCTCAGTCATTTAGTTGTTAAATTTTATGACTCGCACTCTAATTCATCCCTTTTTGTTAGACCTTTGGCTAATTTAACATCATTGCAACATCACGTTTTTCTATGGTTCTGTCTCCTAGCTCCCATATTTCAGGACATTAGCGCTAATAGCGTCCCGACTAAAGTTGCACAGATCCCTTGACTTATCCTTGCTACACTCTAAATCGTAACATTACGTTAACACGGCAATTTCTACAGAAACGGTTTCTACGAAAACGGAATTAAAGGAGAAGGCAATGGCGTTCGAATCTACGGAACATGCTCAAGCCTACTGGAAGGAAAACTTGGGAATAATGGGAACACTACTCGCTGTCTGGTTTGTGGTGTCTTATGGCGCTGGCATCTTATTTGTGGATGTCCTAAATACCATTCAATTTGGCGGGTTTAAGCTAGGTTTTTGGTTCGCTCAACAAGGTTCAATTTATACCTTCGTGGCGTTGATATTTATTTACGTTGTTCGCATGAATAAGCTGGACAAAAAATACAACGTACAGGAAGACTAGAGGCTAGAACATGGATATTCAAACTTGGACGTTTATTCTCGTCGGTATTACTTTCGCAGTCTATATCGGCATCGCAATCTGGGCTCGTGCTGGAACAACGAGTGAATTCTACGTTGCTGGCGGCGGCGTACACCCAGTAGCAAACGGCATGGCAACAGCCGCTGACTGGATGTCGGCAGCATCATTCATCTCAATGGCTGGTATCATCTCATTCGTTGGTTACGACGGTGCGGTTTACCTAATGGGTTGGACAGGTGGTTATGTACTACTTGCGCTATGTTTAGCACCTTACCTACGTAAGTTCGGTCAGTTTACGGTTCCTGATTTCATCGGTGAACGTTACTACTCGAAAACAGCACGTATGGTAGCGGTATTTTGTGCAATCTTCGTATCATTTACGTACGTTGCAGGCCAGATGCGTGGTGTTGGCGTTGTATTCTCTCGTTTCCTAGAAGTTGATATTAACCTAGGCATCATCATTGGTATGGGTATTGTGTTCTTCTACGCAGTGCTTGGTGGCATGAAAGGCATCACTTATACGCAGGTAGCTCAATTCTGTGTCCTCATTTTCGCCTTCCTTGTTCCAGCAATCTTTACCTCAATCATGATGACAGGTAACCCACTTCCACAAGTTGGTATGGGCTCGACTCTATCAGGTACAGATGTATACCTACTTGATAAACTGGATGGACTCACCGAAGAACTCGGATTTACCGCCTATACCGAAGGTAACAAGAGCATGGTAGATGTATTCTTCATCTGTGCAGCTCTAATGGTAGGTACTGCCGGTCTTCCACACGTAATCATTCGTTTCTTCACGGTACCAAAAGTACGTGATGCTCGTATCTCAGCAGGTTGGGCACTACTGTTCATCTCATTGCTATACACAACAGCACCAGGCGTTGCAGCCTTCGCTCGTGTAAACATGATCGAAACGATTAACGGCCCAGACATGCAAGGTGTCGCAGCAGCAAACGCACCAAGCTGGTACAAAAACTGGGAAAGCACTGGCCTAGTTGGTTGGGAAGATAAGAACGGCGATGGCAAAATGTTCTACTCGGGCGACGAACGCAACGAGATGAAGATTAACCGTGACATCATCGTACTGGCTTCTCCAGAGCTAGCAAAACTACCAAACTGGGTTGTAGCACTACTTGCAGCCGGTGGCCTAGCTGCCGCACTATCAACAGCCGCTGGTCTACTACTGGTAATCTCAACGTCGATTTCACATGACTTGTTGAAGAAAGGCTTCAGACCAAACATGACCGACAAGCAGGAGCTATTAGCCGCTCGTTTGGCTGCCATGGTCGCGATTGTTGGCGCAGGTTACTTGGGTATTAACCCACCAGGCTTCGTAGCTCAGGTAGTAGCGTTTGCCTTCGGCTTAGCCGCAGCATCCTTCTTCCCTGCCATCATCCTAGGTATCTTCTACAAGAAGATGAATAAGGAAGGCGCAATTGCAGGTATGTTGTCAGGTATTGCCTTCACAGCAAGCTACATCATCTACTTCAAGTTCATTAACCCAGCAGCAAGCACACCGGAAAACTGGTGGTTTGGTATTAGCCCAGAAGGCATCGGTACGCTAGGTATGTGTCTAAACTTCGTAGTATCAATTGCTGTAAACAAAGTAACTGCTGAAGTTCCACAAGATGTACAAGATATGGTTGAGAACATCCGTTACCCGAAAGGTGCTGGTGAAGCTCACGACCACTAAACAAAGATGTTTAGCAAAAAATGAATCAGTACTTACATTGTAGGGATTAGGTACTGAATCTCAGAAAGCCGATACGTCATGTATCGGCTTTTTCTTTTCCCCTCCATTTTATAAAAAGATAAACAAAGGGTTGTTTTTAAAATCTCATTTGATAATAATTATCATTAACATCCCATTGAAGAGATGCAAATAATGATGAAAGAACAGCAGGGTCTCTATTCGAGGTTTTACAAAGCACAAGATCGCTTTGCTTCATTAGAGCAAGTTCAAGGCCACGAGCCTTTTGTGATTCGAGACTATATTCAATGTGGTCTAACGCTTTCGGCTTACTATGAAAAGCATGCCGCCCAAGAAAACATCTTGTTATGCGAGCTGTATCTGCGCCAAGTTTTCTTTCATTTGATAGAAGCGATTGAGTCTCGTGACCGCAGTTTCGCCTTTCGACATATCTGCCTAGACTCTATTCACTCACCACTATTTTATTTGAAACGCCACTACTGCCAGCAACCACAAGGCCAAGCGCGTTTTTTGAATCTCAGCCAAACACTACAACAAGTCCAAGCCCCACTTGGCTAACAAGGATAGAACATGACCCTACAATTTCGGATAGAAAAAGACAGCATGGGCGAAGTGAAAGTTCCTGCCGATGCGCTATACCAAGCCCAAACTCAACGTGCCGCGGATAATTTCGCGTTTAGTTCACACAAGATGCCAACCAGCTTCATTCAAGCACTGGCGTTAATTAAACTGGCCGCCGCCGATACTAATGCTCAGCTAGGTTTACTGGAAGGTGATATTGCCAACGCGATAGCCGAAGCCAGCCAAGAGATCATCGATGGTAAACACCTCGAGCAATTCCCTATTGATGTCTATCAGACGGGCTCTGGCACCAGCTCTAACATGAATGCTAACGAAGTGATTGCGACACTCGCTTCAAGAAGCCTGCAAGGAGACGTGAACCCGAATGATCACGTAAACATGGGGCAAAGCAGTAACGATGTCGTGCCAACAGCAATTCAAGTCAGTGTCGCTTTGATGGCGGAAAATAAGCTGCTGCCTGCACTTACCCACCTTTCTGCAACACTTACCGTTAAACAGCAAGAGCTTGCTGAGGTAGTAAAAACAGGTCGTACTCACCTAATGGATGCGATGCCGATTACCTTTGCTCAAGAGCTTGGTGGTTGGAAGTTCCAGATTGAACACGCCAAGCAAGCGATTGAAAGCAGTTTGCCAGCAATCAAGGCGCTTGCTCAAGGTGGCACAGCGGTAGGTACGGGGATCAATGCCGACCCACGCTTTGCCGATAAGTTTGCAAGTAACCTGTCTCAATCGACAAAGATCAGTTTTACCTCGAGTGAAAACTTCTTTTTTAACCTCAGCAGCCAAGACGCGATCGTTGCACTGTCAGGTCAGCTTAAAACTGCAGCAGTTGCGATCATGAAGATCTCAAACGATCTTCGCTGGATGAACTCAGGGCCGTTAGCTGGCTTAGGGGAAATTGAGTTGCAGGCTCTACAACCGGGCTCGTCTATCATGCCTGGCAAGGTAAACCCTGTAATTCCAGAAGCTGCAGCCATGGCGGCGGCTCAAGTAATAGGTAATGACACCACCATTACGATTGCAGGCCAATCGGGTAACTTCCAATTGAATGTGATGCTGCCCGTTATTGCTCATAACGTATTAGAAAGCATTGAGTTGTTAGCAAACAGTTCAGTCGCACTGGCTGATAAAGCAATTTCTACCTTCATGGTACGCCAAGACAACCTCGATTTGGCACTGTCAAAGAATCCAATTCTGGTGACCGCACTTAACCCTGTGATTGGCTACTTGAAGGCGGCTGATATTGCCAAGAAAGCCTATAAAGAAGGCCTACCAATTCTGGATGTCGCAGAAAGAGAAACCGATCTTAGCCGAGAAGAGCTCAGCAAACTGCTTGACCCAACTACACTCACTCAAGGCGGTATCGCGTGTTAAAGTAAATCGGTCATCCATAACCGAGCGAACAGATCGAAAAAGGCCTCAGCTGAGGCCTTTTTAATATCTAAGAGTTAATTAAACTAACTCACCCGATTTAAGACCGCTCTGAGTTTTAGCGGCTTGACGGGTTTAGCGATAAAGCTGAAGCTATTGGCTTTTATCGCTGCCAGCATGTCATCGGTTCTATCAGCACTGATGATGACCCCTTCAAAAGAGTCCCCAAGGCGCAAACGACACTGCTGCAATACTTCGAGCCCCGTTCTGCCATTATCTAAACGGTAATCAGAGAAAATCACATCCGGCTGCCAATCATCATCGAGACACTTCAAACTTTCGACTAAGTCGACGGCGGTCTTAACTTCACAGCCCCATCGCCCTATCAAGTTCTCCATACCGACCAAAATTTCTCGCTCATTATCGACACACAGTATTTTCAAGTGCTCGATATCACTGGTCGCCATTGGCGTAGAAGCTTGCACAACCGGAGCCACTTGCTCTGCTCTCGCTAAGGTGATGGAAAAGACGCTGCCTTCTCCCGGCCATGAACGCATCGAGATTTGATGACCAAGCACATGAGCAATCCCTTTCGAAATCGCCAACCCTAATCCCAACCCCTGATCGGCACGAACTTGACTACCTCGCGTAAACTCTTCGAATATCTCTTGTTGCTTGTCTTCATCGATACCGGTTCCGTTATCCCACACATCAATGCGTACTTGACCATTGACTCGTCTCGCACCGAGTACCACTTTTCCTTCAGGGTTATAGCGAAACGCATTCGTTAAAAAGTTCTGAATCACTCGTCTTAATAACTTAGGGTCAGAGTGAATAAACAGTGACGATGGGATCATCTGAAATTGGATCTTCTGCTGCGTTGCTAAAGCACTAAATTCGGCATTCAAATTGGTCAGCACATCATGCACGGCAATCGCGTGAATGTTGGTTTCTAATTTTCCTGACTCCAATCGCGAGATATCAAGCAGGTCGCCAATCAGATCTTCAGCCGCACCCAACGCACTTTCGATATGAGAAGAAAGCTGCTTCTCCTCTTGTTCTTTTGCGACCTCAGATAGCGAAGAAGCAAACAAGCGAGCAGCATTTAATGGCTGCATCAAATCGTGACTAACAGCCGCAAGAAAACGACTCTTAGATTGTGATTCTTGGTCAGAAATTTGCGTCGCCTTTACCAAGCGATGGTTAAGCTTCTCGAGCTCTTGAGTTCGTTCATGGACTCTCGATTCCAAGCTTTCATTGGCATCTTTTAGCGCTTGCTCTGCTTGTCTGAAAACCGTGATGTCGGTAAAGCTCATGACGAAGCCACCACTAGGCATTGGGTTACCTTGCACCTCAATCACTCGACCATCCGGACGAATACGAGATGAGGTGTGTCGCGTGCCTTGCTCAAGGTGATAAACACGGCGTCGAACGTGATCTTCTGGGTCGCCTGGGCCACATAAACCTTGCTCAGCATTGTGACGAATTACATCTGAAATGGGTCGACCCACCTGAATCAAGCCTGCAGGGAACTCAAACAGTTCTAAGTAACGTTGATTCCACGCCACCAGCCTCATTTGTTTGTCAATTACTGCAATGCCTTGGCCAATATGTTCAATCGCACCTTGCAGTAAACCACGGCTGAAATCGTACAGTTCAGAGGCTTCATCAACGATGGTCGCCACTTCCTCAAGCTGCATATTTCTGCCCTGCAAGGCCGAAGTAAGTACTAACTTAGCGGAAGATGCACCGAATACACCAGCGAGCACACGTTCTGCATGTCGAATCAGGCTTGCGGGCGCTTGTTGGTTAGGAAGTAGCGGCTGCCCGTGCTGTTGCCAATAGCTCTGTAAGGCACTTTTCGCACGCTTACGCCCCACAAAACGAGACGCCAGCATCTCTAATTCAGCGACCGTCACACGACTCTGATAGAGGCTGATATTCTCATTTTCTGGTAATGGTGTGCCAATAAAAGCAGCCGATTGTAAACGCTCACTTAGGCTTGGTCTGGTCATCATAGAAACCACGGCATAACACAAAGTATTCAGCAAAATACTCAGCACAATCCCCCAGTTTGAACTGCTGATCTCCCAACTGTTGAGCAACTCTGGTGGCGTGATAATCCACAGTAAAAGGTTACTTTCACTATTGCCTGCCAGCATACTGGTTTGGCTCATCAGGGTGATCAGCCAAATCAACGAGCCCACCATTAAGCCGACATAAACCCCCTTCCGGTTGCCTGGACGCCAGTACAAACCACCAATAAGTGCTGGCGCGAATTGAGCAATCGCCGCAAAAGAAAGAAAGCCAATCGCCGACAGTGAATGAATGGTATCGAGCGCTTGATAGAACAGCCAAGCACCCAGTAACAGCAGTAAAATCAACCCGCGTCGAATCACCAGCAACATGCCAGAAAAATGTCGATGGGTTCTTTGAGTTAGACGCATACGGCGCAGCAGCAATGGCATCACTAAATCATTCGATACCATTATCGCTAATGCGATGGTCGAGACAATCACCATTCCACTCGCCGCCGAAGTACCTCCGAGGAAAGCTAACAAAGCAATATGATTCGCACCTTCAGCCATTGGTACACTGATCACGTAAGTATCAGCTGGCATATCAGTAAGCAGCCCCTGTCCTGCCCAAGCAATTGGCAGCACAAACAGGCCCATTAAAATCAGATAAAGTGGAAACAACCAGCGAGCGGTATGCAAGTCTTGAGGACGTTCGTTCTCAACCACCATGGTGTGAAATTGGCGCGGCAGACAGACAATCGCCAACATGGTCAAAACGGTATGAATAATTAAGGTCGGAATATTGGGCGATTCGTAGGTGGAAGCCGCCACATCAAACAAGTCAATTTTGTCACTGCTCATCGCCAGGTAGATAATAAACAGGCCAACAATCAGGAATGCCGCTAGCTTAACAATTGACTCAAACGCCACCGCCATCATCATGCCACGGTGATGCTCTGTGTTATCGATGTGCCGAGTACCAAACAGCATGGTAAAAATGGCCAAAGCACCGACCACAAACCAAGACACGTGATAATCCTGATAGCCGAAATCAGACGCTAGGTTTGGCGCAACAATATCTAGCCCCATGGTGATACCACGCAGCTGTAGCGCGATATAAGGAAGAATACCGACCACGGCAATCACGGTGACGGCAACAGCCAAGCCCTGAGATTTTCCATAACGAGCCGCGATAAAATCGGCAATTGAAGTGATGTGTTCACGCTTTGCAATCAGGATCAACCGCGCCAAGATCCGCCACCCGAGTGTAAAGACCAGAATGGGGGCGAGGTAGATGGGTAAAAAGGACCATGGGTTATTGCTCGCCTGTCCGACCGTTCCATAGAAAGTCCAAGAGGTACAATACACTGCAATCGAAAGACTATAGATCCATGGGCGCCAACGCGATAGCCAACGAACCTGCCTGTCTCCATACCAAGCGATCAGAAATAACACGCCCAAATAGGCTAAAGAGACTGGAATTACTATCCATCCTTGCATTAAAAACCCTTTTTCATCCATAAAAAAACCTCTCCATAAGGGAGAGGTTTCATTTAACTAAGGATGGGTCATTAACTCAATCGAATCGCTTAAATTCTGTGCTTCAGACTCTAATTATCAGCATTTGCTGTTAGATTCTAATTGTTCCGAACCTGATTGATTAATCTCAACCACTGAACTTCTCTCGTCCAACTTAATGAACAGAGCAAGAGCCCCCATCGCGGCCATACCCCAGAAGATGTTTGCCCCCCAAAGCTCATAGCCCCAACCACTTAAGGTCGTCATTAGTGCGATAACAGCTCCCAATGGGATCGCGTTATACAGAGCTTGCAGCGCGACCATTTTATTTTGTTCTTCTGATTGAATGTATTGAATGGCTGCGATGTGCGCCATAGCAAACGTCACACCATGCAGCATTTGCACCATAACCAAGGCGAAAATCGCCGTTGTTGATGCGGTAATCCCCCAACGAGCCATCACACCGATTGCAGCTACCACGAACAGAGTACGCATTGACCAGCCAGAGAATAAGCGCTTACTGAGAGCAAACACAGCCACCTCAGCAACAACGCCTAGGCTCCATAAATAACCAATAATCGCTTCTGAGTGACCGGCTTCTTTCCAGTAAATCGCACTAAAACTGTAGTAAGCCGCATGGCTACCTTGCAGCAACGCCATCAAGGCCAAAAATTTAACCACAGAAGACTCACGCAGTAACTCACCTAATTTTGGTCGCACTGCTTGTTTCTCAGATTGCGTTACTGGCATCACGTTAGGGTTTCTCATCGCTAACATTAACGACAACAGCACACCAGCAAGCGCTGTATACAAAATCATATCAGTGCCGAACTGTGCGACTAAATAACCCACCACGGTTGAACCCGCAATAAAAGCAATCGAACCCCATAAACGAGTGCGTCCATAGTCAAGCATCTTAAGACGACTGTAATGGTTAGCCATTGCGTCAGAAAGAGGGATAACCGGCCCACAACACAGGTTAAACAGTACTGTTGCCAACAGCATCAATAAAAAACTGCCTCCAGTGAAGAAGTGGAAGCCAACAAATAACAATGAGGCGAAGCTCAACCAGCGCAGAGCGGGCAAAAGATTCTCTACGTTATGGATGCGTGGCGTAATCACAAGGTTAGCAACACAGCGAGTCGCAAAACCAATACCAATCAATACACCGATGTCTCCTGCAGAAACGCCTTGGTCTTCAAACCACAACGCCCAAAATGGCAAGTACACACCATACGCAAAAAAGAAACCAAGAAAATACTGAGATATCCATCCGTAAGGAGAGGGGCTAAACATAAATAACCTATAAAGTGTGCGGAAAAAGGCGGCTCCAATTATGCCTATCTAGAGTAGGATGAAAAAGGGAATTATTACTGGGATAGCATTCCTATATTTAATTAGCCTAGATATCACTTATCACTTATCACCAAGCTATATCACGTTCGTCGATATCTAGTCTGCATTTAGACTAAAGTCGTCTGGAGCTTCGCTGGTATTTTGTCAGACTGATTAAAGACTCCCACTTCTTGTGATGCTTATGCCTGAAAAATTTAATATGCAGCACCCACCCTTCGATAGCCTGTCCGATACGGAACAATTGAAGCTTCGCTCTTCATTAGACGTGGTGTATTACCGCTCTCAAGAAGTGATACTGGAAGCAGATAGGCCGAGCAGACACCTGCACATCCTGATCAAAGGAGCCGTTGAAGAGCGCGCAAGCAGTGATGGTGAGATTTACGCACATTACGCCAATGACGATATTTTTGATGTGCGCAGCCAGTTTGAACCTCACACCAAACATCAATATATCGCACTCGAAGACACCTTAAGCTACCTACTGCCTACCGATATTTTTCTCGATCTTTACCACGCTAATGGTCAATTTGCCGCCTACTTTGATAGTAACCTGTCGACACGGAAAACTCTGATTGAGGCCGCTCAGCAGCAACAAAACCTTGCCGAGTTTATATTGACCAAAGTGGATGGCTCTATCTATCACCCACCACTGATTCTTGAGCCAGGGCAACCCATCAACCAAGTGACTCAAATCCTAAAAGAACAAGGCTTAGACTCGGCGCTGGTGCATTTAGACGACAAAGGCATAAAAGATTTTGGTTCAGGCTCCTTACCGTATGGGATCGTCACACGAACCAATTTATTGCACGCTGTAATGCTCGATAACTTCCCACAGGATACGCCCGTTGGCGAGATTGCAACATTTCCGGTGATGCACGTAAACCAAGGGGATTTCTTATTTAATGCCATGATTACCATGACCAGAAACCGGGTAAAAAGGTTGATGGTTTGTGACGGTCTAAATGCTGTCGGCATGGTGGATATGACACAAATCCTCAGTGCATTCTCCACTCACTCTCACGTGCTCACTTTGCGTATTGCGCGATCCACCAGCATTGAAGAGCTCGCATTAGCCTCCAACAAACAACGTCAACTGGTCGAAAGCCTACTCAATAACGGCATTCGCACGCGCTTCATCATGGAGCTAATTTCAGCCGTTAATGAACAGATCATAGAGAAAGCGTTTGAGTTGGTTATCCCACCCGCACTGCATAATCATTGCTGCCTCATCGTGTTGGGTTCCGAAGGCCGTGGAGAACAAATCCTCAAAACCGATCAAGACAACGCGCTAATAATTCAAGATGGCTTGGAGTGGCACCAATGCCAGAGCGCCATGAACGACCTCACTCATACATTGCAGCAATTGGGCTATCCACTCTGTCCGGGCAACGTGATGGTCAACAACCCCAAATGGGTGCATTCAGAACAAGAGTGGAAACAAACCCTCACCCGTTGGGTAAAAAAAGCCACGCCAGACACCGTGATGGATATCGCGATCATGGCGGATGCACACGCCGTTGCGGGCAATAGAGAGTTATTAAAACCCGTAAAGCAGCACCTAAGTGATTTGATGCTCGGACAAGAATTGATTCTGACTGAATTCTGCCGACCGGCTCTGAACTTCTCAGTACCCCTCACCCTGTTTGGCAATGTTAAACAATCCAAGTCAGGGCTCGATATCAAACAAGGCGGTATTTTCCCTATCGTGCATGGTGTGAGGGCACTCTGTCTTGAGCATGGTGTCACGGTAAATAATACCTTCGAACGCATTGAACAGTTGGTCTGTAAGAAAGTGCTTGAGCAAAGTACCGCCGATAACCTTAGTGAAGCACTCAAACAGTTCTTTAAGTGGCGCTTAGCCCAAAGACTTTCTCAGCAGCACAGTAGCAACAAGATTAACGTCAAATTGATGGAGCGAGCAGACAGAGACCTGCTTCGCCATAGCTTGCATGTGGTCAAAAAATTCAAGCAATGGCTTGGCTACCACTATCAGATACGGGATTAGGCGATTGAACGATGAATAGATTGGTTCGTTATTACTGGCATCATAAACTCAAAGGCTCTACTTATCAGCCTCTGTTTACTGCGCCTGCTAATCACGAATACGTATCTCTCGATTGTGAAACCACCAGCCTCGACCCCAATCAGGCAGAATTAGTCACCATTGCCGCAACCAAGATCATCGGCAACCGAATCATTACCAGCCAACCTTTTGAAGTCCGATTGCGCGCCCCTCAATCGCTCGATTGCAATTCAATAAAAATCCACCGTATTCGCCATCAAGATCTAAAGCACGGCATCGAAGAAAAACAGGCTTTAATCGAGCTACTGAACTTCATTGGAAATCGTCCTTTAGTCGGCTATCACATCCGCTATGATAAAAAAATCCTCGATCGCGCCTGTTTAAAACAGCTTGGATTTCCACTGCCTAACCGATTAGTCGAAGTAAGCCAACTTTATCAAGACAAACTCGAAAGGCAGCTGCCTAACGCCTATTTTGATCTCAGTATGGACGCTATCTGTCGCCAGCTCGATTTACCTATCCCCGTCAATAAACATGATGCATTACAAGACGCTATCTCCGCCGCCCTGATCTTTGTTCGCCTGAAACATGGTGACCTACCCCGTTTCAACTCTTCTTATTCTTAATTCAACCACTGGCGCTTCACATAGAGAGCAACATCTCAAAAATGAACTTAACTCGCTATTTTGTAAGTGAAAAGCAACGTCTCATCCTAAAGTCTAATTGTGAAAATCGCCGTCCTAGTCGAGAGTGATAACACAACGACGGTTCTGTAATAGACCTAGAAACTGAACACAAAGGAAGTTGCCAGTTCATTAGGAATGTAGGCACAAGGAGAGATGCAATGAGTGAAGCCCACGTTTATCCGGTAAAAGAAAATATTAAATCAACCACACACGCGGATAATGACACTTACCTAGCCATGTACCAGCAATCTGTTTCTGACCCTGAAGGCTTTTGGGGTGAACACGGAAAAATCGTTGATTGGATTAAACCTTTCACACAGGTAAAAAATACCTCTTTCGACCCTGGCCACATTGATATTCGCTGGTTTGAAGATGGCACGCTTAACGTTTCGGCTAACTGTATCGACCGCCACCTTGCTGAGCGCGGTGATGAAGTCGCTATCATCTGGGAAGGCGATGATCCGGCTGATGACAAAACGCTAACTTTTAATGAACTACACAAAGAAGTGTGCCTGTTTTCAAATGCTCTAAAAGAGCAAGGCGTGCGCAAAGGTGATGTAGTTTGTTTATACATGCCAATGGTTCCAGAAGCTGCGGTTGCGATGCTGGCGTGTACCCGTATAGGTGCGGTTCACACAGTAGTATTTGGCGGTTTCTCCCCAGAAGCACTGTCTGGTCGTATTATCGACTCAAATTCTAAAGTCGTTATCACTGCCGATGAAGGCGTGCGTGGCGGCCGTGCGGTTCCACTGAAGAAAAATGTCGATGAAGCACTGACGAATCCTGAAGTGAAGAACATCGAAAAGGTTGTAGTATTCAAACGTACTGGCGGCGATGTTGCATGGCACGAACACCGCGATGTGTGGTGGCACGATGCTATTGCTAATGTATCTGCAGATTGTCCTCCAGAAGAGATGAACGCAGAAGACCCACTATTCATCCTTTATACGTCAGGCTCAACAGGCAAACCTAAGGGTGTTATGCACACCACCGGTGGTTACCTTGTTTATGCAGCAATGACCTTCAAATACGTATTCGATTACCAAGAAGGCGAAACTTTCTGGTGTACAGCCGATGTGGGTTGGATTACCGGTCACACATACCTTGTTTACGGACCGCTTGCCAATGGTGCAAAAACCATTCTGTTTGAAGGCGTGCCGAACTACCCGAACACAAGCCGCATGAGTGAAGTGGTCGATAAGCACCAAGTTAATATTCTTTATACGGCGCCAACAGCTATTCGTGCATTGATGGCGAAAGGCAATGAAGCCGTTGAAGGCACGTCTCGTGACAGCCTAAGAATCATGGGCTCAGTGGGTGAACCTATCAACCCAGAGGCGTGGGAGTGGTACTACAAAACAATCGGTAATGAGCAGTCTCCAATTGTTGATACATGGTGGCAAACAGAAACGGGCGGAATCTTGATTGCACCGCTACCAGGCGCAACAGACCTAAAACCGGGCTCAGCGACGCGTCCATTCTTCGGTGTGCAACCGGCGCTGGTTGATAACATGGGTAACATCATTGAGGGTGCAACAGACGGCAACCTAGTGATTCTTGACTCTTGGCCAGGCCAGATGCGTACCGTTCACGGCGATCATGACCGTTTCGAACAAAC
This sequence comes from Vibrio sp. 1F263, assembly GCF_041439035.1. Taxonomy (NCBI): domain Bacteria; kingdom Pseudomonadati; phylum Pseudomonadota; class Gammaproteobacteria; order Vibrionales; family Vibrionaceae; genus Vibrio; species Vibrio sp. 1F263. The sequence goes on from NZ_JBGONI010000011.1 coordinate 118,576, forward strand.
TTACTTCTCGACCTTTAAAGGCATGTACTTCACCAGTGATGGTGCTCGTCGTGATGAAGACGGTTACTACTGGATTACTGGCCGTGTTGATGACGTTCTGAACGTATCAGGTCACCGTATGGGTACAGCTGAGATTGAATCGGCTCTAGTCGCATTTGATAAGATCGCAGAGGCTGCGATTGTCGGTATCCCTCATGATATTAAAGGCCAAGCGATTTACGCTTACATCACGTTGAATGATGGTGAATTCCCGACCGCAGAGCTTCATAAAGAAGTGAAAGACTGGGTACGCAAAGAGATAGGCCCAATCGCAACGCCAGATGTACTGCACTGGACCGACTCATTACCAAAAACTCGTTCAGGTAAAATCATGCGTCGTATCCTGCGTAAGATTGCCACTGGCGATACTGGCAACCTAGGCGATACGTCGACACTGGCAGACCCAAGCGTGGTCGATAAGCTGATTGCAGAGAAAGCGGAACTGGCATAAGCAACCCGTTACATTACGTAATTACTGTTTAAAACAGCGCCTTTCTAAACCGTCACCTATGTGGCTAATGCCGTTCGGATAAGCATTATTGCTTGAACCTGAACGGATATTTGGCTGGGA
>NZ_JBGONI010000012.1:0-80013 GCF_041439035.1 Vibrio sp. 1F263
CCTCCGACCGCCTGGTTCGTAGCCAGGTACTCTATCCAGCTGAGCTAAGGGCGCACATTGTTACTTCTGTGTTTGCTTGCAAATTCAAACGTGCAAGAAATGGCGGTGAGGGAGGGATTCGAACCCTCGATGCGGCTACAAACCACATACTCCCTTAGCAGGGGAGCGCCTTCGGCCTCTCGGCCACCTCACCGTCTTGCGGAGGCACATATTACGTTTTACCGAAAATATGTCAAACACTTTATTGAAAAAAATTGGACAAAAACACTCAACCGTTTGCTATTTAATCAAAGCGCTTGCAAATTGAACTTATAAGCTTCAAATCGCGCTTTTTCCCTTAAAAATTAAGGTGAAAGATTGGCAATAATAAATAGCCGAAAACAATTATCTAATTTATCCAGCAGCAAGTGCTACCGCTGTTTGCACAATACTACGGGATGCGTATTTGCGCCATAGGGGAAGCTAACAAATCTTGAGTTTGCGCAGACAAAATACCGTGTAATAGCGATGATCGATCCTATTTGTATTTCATAACGTCATAAAGTTCTCACTTCACCGCGTTAAGACTAACCCGTTACCACCCCATCGATGTTCAAATGCGTATTTCCATTCCCCCAAGATCAAAAAAGGCTAGCAACAATGCTAGCCTCTTCTCTACGCAAAAGTATTAGTAGTTGCCAGGTGCAACGTTACCATTACCTTTTTCAGCTTGAATGCGCATGTAGATCTCTTCACGGTGAACAGATACTTCTTTAGGTGCGTTAACACCAATACGTACTTGGTTACCTTTAACGCCTAGTACAGTAACTGTTACTTCGTCACCAATCATCAGTGTTTCGCCAACGCGGCGAGTCAAAATTAGCATTCTTTGCTCCTTGAGTAATCTCTAAATTTATCTAGCTACGCGAGCATTATCCAACAAAAGTTATATTTTCGTAAACTATCGATTGAGTTTATTTAACCAAAATGCACTTCTTTTTTAGGATAACCCTGTGTTTCACGCGCTACGATGTATGCATTGTGTAATATGTTAGCAGCCATATCGACTTGCGTTGGTGATATCACCAAAGTTAAAGACTGCTGTTGCAATAAGTGATGCTGTACATCAATTTCGCCTTCAGACAACAATCCATGTGAACTGACCACAATTTCTTGTGTTCGGCTTCCTACCACAGTTAACAAACTAACCTGTTCACTATTACGGATTTTCTCGTCAAAAACTAGTTTTAATTTAGCACTTATGTCCGGTTTGATAATGAGTGCTGCCCGTTCTGCTTCCTCGATCACACTACAGACTTCAATCCCTAATAAATGGCAATGCGACATGAGAGACGGTAAATCTTGATTCAAACACTCGACGCGAACCATATCTCTTTGAATGGCTATCCCAGCAATATCATTCAAACAGTCATTACCCGCGATAAGAGTTCCCTCGCCTTCTTCAAAGCTCGAAAGCACTCTCAATGGTACATTGTGTCGCCACGCATGTTGAACACATGGAAGGTGTAAAACCTTAGCGCCTCTGCGAGCCATTTCTTCCATAGAGGGAAAGTCTAAGGTATCTAATTTCTTAGATTGCTTAACCACTCTAGGGTCGCAGGAATATACACCATCAACATCGGTATATATCTGACACTCTTTCGCTTGAAGGGCGCCCGCCAACGCAACGGCCGTGGTGTCTGAACCACCTCGCCCTAAGGTTGTGATATCACCTTTTGCATTAACGCCTTGAAAACCTGCAACAATGACAATCTGGTCATCATCTAACAGCGCTTTAATAGGAGCGGTATCAATACGCTCAATCGTCGCATTATTATGATTAGAATCGGTGTGTATTTTGGCTTGATAGCCAGTCATCGATGTCGCTTCATAACCCAACTTGTGCAACGTCATCGCCAACAAAGCCATGGAAACTTGTTCTCCGGCCGTTAACAGCACATCCAACTCTCTAGCGTTTGGTACGCTATCAACTTGTGAAGCTAAGTTAACTAACCGATTTGTTTCACCTGACATAGCAGAAACGACAACCAGGATCTGGTTCCCTTCATTTTTCGCTTCAATGATTTTTTCTGCTACATGATGGATTCGTTCAATTGAACCCACCGACGTTCCACCAAATTTCTGCACGATAAGAGGCATTTTCACCCTTCCTCACCTTCCCAAGACCAATGTCTATATATGACAAAAAAACACATACTCCGCGTCATGGCGAAGCAATAAAAAATTAACCAAGGAGTCTAACGTTACCATTAGCCTTCTTGGTTAATCTCAATCAAACCTTTTTCAAAGGTTCTTCCAATGGGCAAAATAAAAGATGCCCAATCAGTTGATTGGGCATCTTTGTATCAATTACTTAAGCTTAAAGACGCTCTTCAAGCCAAATACGTACTGATTTAAGCGCTTCAGGTAGTGCTTCAACGTCAGTACCACCCGCTTGAGCCATATCTGGACGACCGCCGCCTTTACCGCCAACTTGCTCAGCAACCATCTTAACGAGGTCACCCGCTTTAACTTTGCCGATAAGGTCTTTAGTTACGCCAGCAATCAGGCCAACTTTACCGTCTGCTACGTTCGCGATCAGGATGATGCCGCTACCCACTTGGTTTTTAGCATTATCAACCATAGTACGTAGGTTCTTGTTGTCTGCGCCTTCAATGGCAGCAACCAGTACCTTAGTTCCAGAGATCTCTTCTACTTTACCCATGATGTTTGCACCTTCAGCTGCAGCCATCTTTTCTTTAAGTAGTTGGATTTCTTTCTCTAGCGATTTCGCTTTCTTAGCTGATTCAGCAAGCTTCTCTTCGTAAGCGTTAGCCTGAGCTTCTACTGCATCTAGAGCTGCTTCACCCGTTACCGCTTCAATACGACGAATACCAGCAGCAATACCACCTTCAGAAGTGATCTTGAATAGACCGATATCACCCGTGTTGCTTGCGTGGATACCACCACAAAGCTCAGTAGAGAAATCGCCCATAGACAGAACGCGAACTTCATCATCGTACTTCTCGCCAAACAGTGCCATCGCACCTTTTTCTTTCGCTGACTCGATGTCCATGATGTTAGTTTCAATCACATGGTTCTTACGAACTTGTGCGTTAACTAGACGCTCTACTTCTTTAATCTGTGCTGGTGTTACCGCTTCAAGGTTAGAGAAGTCAAAACGTAGGTTGTCTGGCTTAACTAAAGAACCTTTCTGAGCAACGTGCTCACCTAGCACTTCGCGCAATGCAGAGTGAAGTAAGTGAGTTGCAGAGTGGTTTAGTGAGATAGCAGCACGACGCTCAGCATCAACGCGCGCTTCTACTTTATCGCCTTGAGCAAATACGCCTTCAACGAGCTCACCGTGGTGTGCAAATGCATTACCTAGCTTTTGAGTATCTTGTACTTTGAATAGACCTGACGCTGTGCTTAGCGTACCCGCGTCACCACATTGACCGCCTGACTCAGCGTAGAATGGTGTCTCTTCAAGGATGATGATTGCTTTGTCGCCAGCCGATAGTGAAGATACTTCTTCGCCGTCAACGAATAACGCAGAAATTTCACCCGCACCTTCAGTACCTGTGTAACCACAGAACTCAGTGTTCGTGTCTACTTTGATCGTTGCGTTGTAATCAGTACCGAACTGACCCGCTTCACGTGCACGCTTACGCTGTGCTTCCATCGCCTTCTCAAAGCCTTCTTCATCGATAGTAAAGTCACGTTCGCGAGCTACATCGTTAGTAAGGTCAGCTGGGAAGCCGTATGTATCGTAAAGTTTAAAGACTGTTTCACCGTCAAGCTCTTTACCTTCAAGTGCGTCTAATGCGTCGTTCAGGATAACCATGCCGCGCTCTAGCGTGCGACCAAAGTTCTCTTCTTCGATGCGAAGTACTTTTTCAACAAGCTCTTGCTGTTTCTTAAGCTCTTCAGCTGCAGAACCCATCACTTCAGCCAGTACACCCACAAGTTTGTGGAAGAACACGCCTTGTGCACCAATCTTGTTACCGTGACGCACTGCACGACGAATAATACGACGTAGAACGTAGCCACGACCTTCGTTTGAAGGCATTACGCCATCAGCGATTAGGAATGAACAAGAACGGATGTGGTCAGCGATAACGCGCAGCGATTGGTTCGATAGGTCGTCGTGACCGACTACTTCTGCTGTCGCTTTGATTAGCTTTTGGAATACATCAATTTCGTAGTTAGAGTGAACGCCCTGCATGATTGCAGAGATACGCTCAATACCCATACCAGTATCTACAGCTGGCTTAGGTAGCGGTTCCATAGTGCCGTCAGCGTGACGGTTGAACTGCATGAATACGTTGTTCCAAATCTCGATAAAACGGTCACCATCTTCTTCAGGTGTACCAGGGCGGCCGCCCCAAATGTGTTCACCGTGATCGTAGAAGATCTCAGTACATGGACCACAAGGGCCTGTGTCACCCATTGTCCAGAAGTTATCAGATTCAAACTTCTTGCCGCCTTCTTTGTCGCCGATGCGAACAATCTTGTCAGCTGGAATGCCCACTTTCTTGTTCCAGATTTCGAATGCTTCGTCATCTGTCTCGTAAACCGTTACTAACAGGCGATCTTTTGGCAGACCTAGTGTTTCAGTTAGGAATTCCCAAGCAAAGCCAATCGCTTCTTCTTTGAAGTAGTCGCCAAAGCTGAAGTTGCCTAGCATTTCGAAGAACGTGTGGTGACGAGCCGTGAAACCTACGTTTTCAAGGTCATTGTGTTTACCACCCGCACGTACACAACGCTGAGCCGTAGTTGCTCGAGTGTAGGCACGTTTTTCTGCGCCTAAGAAGCAATCTTTGAATTGGTTCATGCCTGCATTAGTAAATAGCAGGGTTGGATCGTTATGTGGAACTAACGATGAACTGTCTACGATTTGGTGTTCTTTGCTCTCAAAGAACTTAAGGAACGCGTTGCGAACCTCATCAGTGCTCATGTACATGCAGCTCTTCCTGAAAATAGTCGAGTTAGAATTTTGCCGTATTGTAGATCATGGTTAAGGCTTCGACTAGTTTTCTTGTAGAAAAGACACCCTTGGGCAGGATTTTAGTTGGAATTCGATAAAATGAAGAATATTCCACTAGCTCAAGCGAAGAAAAACAAAAAACCTCGCACACTATGTACGAGGTTTATGCTGTTGAGACTCAATCGAAAACCAGTAAAACCGTTATCAATAGCCTGTATTACCTGTTAGTGCTTAGTGCGTAAGATAACCACTTCATTTTGGTCTAGATTAAATGTACCGCTGCCATTAGAAACAACCACTTGGTCAGTGCCTAATACACTGTCGTAAGTTCCATTTGCCAATCCTAAATTCACCGCGTTAACCGATGTACCTTGACCGAGGTTCATTGCAACCACAACTACGTCATCGCCTGCGTTACGTTCATATACCAATACATCATTGCTTATCCAACGCTCGATATAATCACCTTGCTGAACCGCATAGCTGTCCTTACGAAGCTTACTTAATGTTTTTATCATCTTGTAAGCATTGGTCGTTTTATCAAAGCTTGGCATCATTTCACGGTTGTATGGGTCATTACCTTGTTGGCCAAAACCGTTGGTAGTGAAGTTAGCCGCGTAGTGCTCTGTTCCATAGTAAATACATGGAATGCCACGAGAAGTCATAATAAGCGCTAAACCCAGCTCCACTCTGTCTTGTGCAAATGCAACACTTTGACGACCACCCCACTTGTCTTTGCCTGCGCCAAAGTTCTTCGCGTCTGAGCGTAAAACGGTAGAGATACGTGACGCATCGTGGTTATCTAAGAACACCACTTGCCAATCACTGCTTGTGAATTTTTGGTCTCTCAGCTTCATGTAGTTATTAATGGCATACATGCCAGTGCCATTGTGTTGTAGCAAGGCGTTTTCGATGGTGTTTCTCAAACCAAAATCAAGCAATGCAGAGCCTGATGTATTGGCAAAATCGATAGATGCAAAGTTTGATCCCGTTGCGTCAGCACCTGAATCCATCCACTCACCAAAGAAATAGAAATCTTTACCTTGGCTTTTCTTCGCGTATGCGTTTATTTGGCCAGTAAAATCTTGGATAAACTCTTTATCCATATGTTTCACCGCATCAATACGAATCGCATCCACACCTAAGTCTACCCAAAATTTCGCGCCATCAATCAAGTACTGACGCGCAGGGCCATCTTTACGTTGGTCAAAATCGGTTAAGTTAAACAAGGTTTTATTACGGACCGCCCATGCGTCGTTCCATTCCCAATCTTTACCGTTTTCAGCGATCGCTCCATTATGATGGTAATACCCTGCATTATCATTTTTGTAGTCGGTAACTCGGACACCCTTTTTATAAAGTGCACCGTATTCCCCTTCATCATCAGGGTTAGAGTGATTAGGCGCATAGTCCAGCACGAGTTTCATGCCGTAGCTATCCATTTTCGTCTTTAATGCTTTAAAATCTTCAACGGTACCCAGGTGCTCGTCAACTTTAAAGAAGTCACGTCCCCAGTAGCCGTGGTAACCCGCTCCACCCCGACTGTCAGGGACGTTAATGTTATCAGCTGGAGGCGTTATCCAAATGGCCGTGATCCCCATATCATGCAAGTAATCTAGCTTTGCAGTTAAACCTTTTAAGTCACCACCAAAGTATTTTTTGAAATCCGATTTGTCTGCCGAATACATGTCGGCACCCGTCGCTGTATTATTGGCTGAATCGCCATCATAGAAACGGTCAAGAAACACGAAATACATGGTTTCATCACGCATATCAAAGGGCAGTTTTTCATGGACCACCACTTTATTCGTGTCGTCATAGAAATTAATTTCGTAGGTTTTATTAGGGTCAACAGAGAAATTTGATAGAGGGTAGTTTTCAGACCAATCACCAAAGCGATCAACCTTAAAACTAGGAGAGTTCGTTCCATCACCGGTATTAAATTTTTTCACTATTTGCCAGTGGTTTGCTTTCACTTTAACCATAGATTCGGCTTGCCAGTTATTGGCTGTACCACGGAAATAGGCCTGGTTCCAATCTGCCATAGCAGGTAGGGAAGCCAGTAATGCTGATAGCACAATAAGCTTATTCTTCATGTGTCGTCCTTTATTCACGTTATGTTGGTGTAGGTTATTGTTTTATATCCTTGTCACGCGATTTAACTATCAGGTCGTGTTTCGTGAGCATGCTATATAGTCTCCCTCCCATACAACCATTACGGCCGCGTTAAATAATGTCAGAAGCGATGAAGTCAGCTGTACGAATAAAACCTTCCTTATATAAGTTCTATTTAATTGAGGCGTGACAGTATCTTGAGAATGAGTTCTCAGGATTCATTTATATTTTTATTATGCCCTTAAGCCAAAGTGAGATACTTAGGGCATATTATTAAAGTGAGGTGTTAGAACGTTCTATTGAAACCATTCATCTACGATAGTTAATGCCAATAAGGCCTGATTTTACAACGTCAGGTTCTGTTCGGTTTCACCATCAAAAATATGGCAAAAAGCAGAATCAAAATTAAAGCGTACTTGGCTGCCAATATCTGATGTACTTATGCTTTGGTTATTCACTCGCGCAACAATTTCGTTATCACCCAATTTGAAATACAGGTATTTTTCATTCCCTAAGTTTTCAACCACGGTCAGCTCACCAGGGTGTACGTTCACCATCTCATCATCAGCGGCAATATTTATGTGTTCAGGTCGAATGCCTAGACACACGGGCTTATCAATATGATCCACAAGCTTTTCTTGCAAACGTTTAGGAATAATAATTTGGGCGTTAGGGGCAAGTTCCACGTAAATATCATCACCTAACTTGCGTAGGGTTGTGTTCACTAAATTCATGGCTGGGGAGCCGATAAAACCCGCCACAAACTTGTTCTGTGGTGCGTTGTACAAGTTGGTCGGCGTGTCCACTTGCATAATGTTACCTTGATTTAATACACAAATTCGGTCGCCTAAAGTTAAAGCTTCCGTTTGATCGTGCGTGACATAAATCATGGTCGCAGGGTTACCTTCATCTTTAAGAGACTTGTGTAGTTGTGCGATTTTCACACGCATCGAAACACGCAGTTTGGCATCAAGGTTGGATAGAGGCTCATCAAATAAGAATACGTCCGGTTTACGAACAATGGCTCGCCCCACTGCGACACGCTGACGCTGACCACCCGACATTTCTTTAGGCTTACGATACAGGAGATCAGTAATTTCTAGTTTTTCAGCGGCATCTTCTACGCGTTGTTTGATCTCTTCTTTTGGTCGCTTTTGCATTTTCAAACCAAAGGCCATGTTATCGAAGACCGTTTTGTGTGGGTACAACGCATAGTTTTGGAATACCATGGCAATACCACGCTCTTTAGGCGCTAAATCATTCACCACTCTATCGCCAATACGCACTTCGCCTGCTGAGATATCTTCTAAGCCAGCAATCATTCGCAATGTGGTAGATTTGGCGCAACCAGACGGCCCCACAAATACCATGAACTCACCTTCGTGAATATCTAAGTCAATTCCGTGTACGGCTTTAAAACCATTATCGTACTGTTTTTCTACTTTACGCAGGTTAACTGTTGCCATTTGAAACTCCGAATACGGGTTAAATCTTGATAGGTAAAAATCTTTTTAGCCAGTGACTGGAGCTCTCAAGTTACTGGCTAAAAAGACGTAAATGTTAATCATTTAGGGTTTATGTTTAAAACATAGGTACTCTGATATTCAGAGCACCTTTCATCTGTATCACTGCGTTCAACCACGAGTTTATAAAGCGTGGTTATAAATAGTGATATAGAGTGGGTCATGTTGGTTGGCTACATCGCTTATTTACACGCTTTAACCAATGCGCGAACCGGCTTCTTATCTTCGCTAATTTCAACACTCCATAAATATTTGCCATCCTCTGGAATATTAACGGTTGTGTTTTTTGCAAAGCCACCGCGTTTTAGTGCTTTCTCATAACCTGCTGTCATCGACATGCCAGCTGCGGTAAATTGTGGAGACCAGCCCATCGTTGCGAACTGCAAACTTACGTTGCCCGCTTTTTCTTCGCTTACCACTTGGTAAATACCTTTGCCTTTATGCGACATTTGACGGTTTTCCATGTGGATCCACTGACCATCTGGGAAAGTGCCTATAACATAAAGTGAAGGACGAATTGGCCCGCGATCTTCCACCGTGGCGAGATTACAATCGGCGAAAGGACCTGTTGCTTTCATTTGATTAGCTGCTGGCGTGTCAGCTGTGCTCGCACAGCCCATTAACGCTGAAGATAGAAGTGCGGCTACAAGTAGAGTACGTTTCATTGTCATTTCCTTATTATTTTTTATATATGTAGGGTTCTATTCCGTTTTAGTCATCGCGAGTTAGGGCTTTAATTTTTTAAAGCTCTCGGTTCGGCAACCTATAAACGAAATAGTCTCGCTATTAAGCTCTTTTTCGGTACCACCGATCTTTTGTCTGTATCAAGTTCTAACGATTTAGAGTTTGGACGGGGGTTACTGTTTTTTTGATGAGTTAATTTGTTCAATACGGCTAAGTTTTTATAATAAGAACGTGCATCTTTCGCCGGATAACCGAACAGATCACTATTGGCAGGGAAAGAGTGGCTCACACCTGATTTGGCTTTGATAACGGAGTTTTTCCCGATAGTAAGATGCCCTGCGGTACCGGCTTGACCATGTACAATGACATGATCTTCCAAAGTAGTGTGGCCCGCAAAACCAGCCTGAGATACCAGTAAACAATGCTGACCTATTTTGCAGTCATGCCCTATTTGCACTAGGTTATCTATTTTAGTTCCACGACCAATAACGGTGTCGCCTAAAGTGCCTCTGTCGATGGTGTTATTACAGCCAATTTCAACTTCATCACCAATGATCACTCGACCCACACTTTCCACGCGTTCATAACGGGTGTTGTGCCCGGTCATGTATTCGAAGCTGTAATTACCAATGGAGTTGTTAGAGTCGATGGTGACATTGTTACCAATCACTGTGCCTTCTTTGATGACTGTATTGGCATGAATTGCAACGTTATTGCCGATTGTTACACCGTTCATGATTTTAACACCGGGCATGAAATGGCAACCTTCACCTATTTGACAATGCTTTCCGATATAAACATCGGGAGTATCTGATGTATTCCCTTGATCAAATAATTGATATTTTTGAACTTTATAATGACGCATTAGTTGATTGAGCTTCTCAGCTTCGAGCTTCTCAATCACGATTTTTGTTTTTGCTTTAGTCTGTAAAATGGCTTCTGGCCCAACAATGACATCAGCCAAAGTTTCAGATAGCCCTTTTAAATCGGCTTTAGCAAAGACAATGGCTAAGCCGCCCTCTTCTACGCTGGAAACTGGGCGAATCTTCGATATTTCTACCGTGTTATCACCTTCAATTTTTCCACCAACGATTTGGGCGATATCTGAAACTTTGATCATAATATTACTCTGTCATTTGAGTTGTGATTAATACCACTTAGAAGCGGTAAAGCGCTTGTAGGTACATTGTTTCTTGTTCTACAGTTTTCTCTTCGCCTTTCAGCTTAGAGAAAGTCTCTGTGTCTTTAGCCCACTCAAGTTCGCCTTTTACCAACCAATCGTCGCCAATTGCTTGCTCATAGCCTAAAGTTGCCTTACGAATATCTTTGAAGAAAGTTTCGTTCTTTGCCCAACCGTCTGTATGTTTCGTTTCGTTTTCACCAATACGAGCACGAACGTACATAGTGCCGGCTTCTTCAAAGCTGTACTGAACGATTGGCTCAATGTACATCTCGGTGAAATCGCTGGCTTCATTGAGTGAACCGTTAGCGGTTTTCGCTTTATTTTCTTTAACTTGATAGTAGAGCTCAGCTGCAACTTCCCACTGACCAAAGCGCTTGTAAGGTTTAAATAAGAGGCTGTAACCTTCCTCTTCACGAGAACCCCAAGCACTCTTATCTGAATCGTTGTATAGGTACTCTAGGTTTGAATAGAAACCCGCTGAATATTCATTATTCCAGTACGTGAGGTATGGACGAATACTGTGCTCAGCTTTCGTGGTTTTCAAGCCGTCTACTTTCGCAGAGGTAACAATATCACCCTTTGTATATTCCAACTCATAGATCAAGCCCGTTCCCCAACCATTTCCTAGTTGAAAACTTTTGTTTAATGATAATAAGTGCTTATATCCATTTTCTGTTTCTGCGTATGCGCCTTTCTTTTTCTTACGATTTTCAAGTTTGAACGCGTAAAGTGCGGTCGCATTCCAAGCAGCGTTGTTATAGAAGACGTTAAACACTTCATGAGTCGTTGTACGCTCTTTAGACTTGCCGCCACCCCATGATGCAAAATCAGTGATGTTTTTCTCTTCGACTTCAATCGATGTTCCAACATGCCCACCAAATTTTAAAGCGTCATAAAAAAAGATATCACTTGGAGACATAGTTCGGTCATCAGCAGCCGAAGCGCCAGCACTAATAAGTAAAGTGTTGGTAATCACTACAGACAATAATGTTTTTTTCACGGTCATTCCTTATTGATTCTTCACTGAATCATTTGTTGTTATTTGTAGGGTTATTTTTGTTCACTGTTTCTCTTTATCTATCCACTGTGTCTCTTGATAGGCTTGCTGATTTCGCAACATTTAACCAGAAAAACATAGTCGTCCGTAATGAACGCCTATTTATTGTTCTAGAATTATAAATGTTTTGCTCCCTATTGAATTTAGAAATGAGAGATCAGTCACCCTTGACTGCGGAGATTATTGATCACCATCACAAACGGTAGGCTTTTCATTAATCTAAGTATCAAAACGAACAAAGAACCGCTCAAAAGCCCCAATAAACAAGACATAAAGCCCTATAGCTACCAGATGTAAAAAGCACAAACGGAAGGTGATAACCATCACAAATACGCTGACATTTCAACCAGGTGATGTTGACATATTGTCGGTGAGACATAACATAGTAGTACTTAACGAACTACTACCAAGAATTTAAATAGCGCGGTGTCAGTATGAAAAATTCAGGAATGAAAAAGAATCTATTCGCGGCAGCCTTAATGGCGGCAACGTTAACGACCAGTACATTAACGGCTGCAGCCGATGCAAACGCAGACACAATTCAGCCAGAAAATGGGGCTGAGTTGTTAATCTGGACCGACAAAACAACACTCGACTACATGGAGTACGCCGCTCAGTCCTTTAATAAGGAGTTAGGATACGATATTGATTTTTCATTCCGTGGGTTAGCGCCGATCGATGCCGCTTCTCGTTTGATTCAGGATGGCGGCTCTGCTCGCGTGGCAGATGTAGTAGAGATTGAACATGACTTATTAGGGCGATTAGTCGTGGCAGGTGGGGCGATGGAGAATCTGGTATCTGCCGAACGTATCTCGAATACTTTTATGCCAAATGCGATTAATGCGTCTCAAGCTGAAGGGGTGAGCTATGGCTTCCCAGTTAGCTTCGCCACTACCGCTCTGTTCTACAATAAAGATTTACTGACTAAAGCACCTGAAACTTTTGAAGAAATTATTGAATTTTCAAAAACTTTCAACAATAAGCAAGAGCATAAATACGCACTGCTTTGGGACATACAGAACTATTACGAGTCTCGTATGTTTGTCACGCTTTACGGCGCATACGAATTTGGTAGTAACGGTACCGATGCAAAAGACATCGGCATCAATTCTGAAAAAGCCCAACAAGGCTTAGAAGCAATGAAAACCCTGCAAGTGGCCAACAATTCAAATCCGGTTGATATGCGCAACCCGCAAGTACGTCGTGGCTTATTTAATGAAGGAAAAGTCGCCGCTATTATCGACGGTCCTTGGGCAATCGAAGGGTATCAAGAATCAGGTATAAATCTTGGTGTTGTACCTATGCCTAAACTAGCAGGCCAACAACCACGCACTTTTGCAACTGTTCGTCTTGCGGTTGTGTCTTCTTACACTGAGTATCCGAAAGCCGCACAATTATTTGCAGACTACCTTACTTCCGACGCGATGCTGAAAAAACGCTATGAGATGTCAAGAGCACTCCCTCCGATCCAGTCAGTTATGGAAGAGATCATTGTTGATGCCGATGAAGCAACTTACGCCATTATTACGCAAGGTTTCTACTCAGACGCAATGCCATCGATTCCTGAAATGGGCTTCATTTGGTCACCAATGGCCAGTGCTATTACAGACTACTGGGTAAACGATAAACCTGCGAGTTCTGTTCTTGACCGTGCGCTTTCGATCATCGAAGAACAAATAGAATTACAAGAGTAACCTCTGAACTCCCGTCGCGACTCACAAGCGACTTAGCTCATGCGCTGTGTCAAAGCCACAGCGCTAGTTCAGGGCGTGACCAGAAAACGAATACATAACGACAACCTAAACAATAGAGATAAACAATGTTGTTAACAGAGAATCAGCCGGCATCACGAATGCCCGCTTCACTCCTTATTATGGGGAGTACACAGATCGTAAAAGGTCATTGGATAAAAGGCGGTGTATTTTTAGCCATGCAGCTAATCACATTGTTGATTCTCCCGGAGCTGTTGGCCTCGCTAAAAGGCTTAGTCACTTTAGGAGATGTCGCTCAAGTTCGTGAAGGCTTTAAAATATTACAGGGCGATAACTCTGTCTTTATGTTGGTCGAAGGGGTCATAGCCCTGCTCTACAGCTTCTTATTCATCTGTCTGTACATCACTAATGTCCAAGATGCAAAAGTCAGCCTTAAGTCACGACTGAACCTTCGAGAACAATTTAAAGACATTTACGACCAAAAGTTCGCGTTCATCATGCTATCGCCAGCTTTTATTGCCAGTATCGCATTCATTATTTTGCCAATCATTATTACGGTACTCGTCTCTTTCACTAACTATTCGGCACCTCATCATATCCCACCAAGAAACCTCGTCGATTGGGTGGGGTTTAAAAACTTTGTTTCACTATTTGAACTGAAAATATGGTCGAGCACTTTCTTCGGTGTCGCTTCTTGGACGGTTCTGTGGGCATTTTTTGCCACCATATGTACTTGTGGGTTTGGTTTTTTACTGGCGCTTGCGCTGCAAAATCGAAACATTAAAGCAAAAAAAGCATGGCGCTTTATCTTTATTCTCCCTTATGCCATTCCTGCTTTCGTGACCTTATTGATGTTCCGCTTGCTACTGAATGGTATTGGACCAGTCAACGCAACGTTAAACTCGTGGGGCTTTGATTCGATTGCCTTCTTATCAGACCCTTTCACCGCAAAAATTACCGTTATCGCGGTGAGTGTTTGGGTTGGCGCACCTTACTTTATGCTGCTTATTGCAGGGGCACTGACTAACATTTCAAGCGAACTTTATGAAGCCAGTGAAGTCGATGGTGCAAGCAAGTTCCAGCAATTTAAAGAAATCACCCTGCCTATGGTGTTGCACCAAGTGGCCCCATCGTTGGTCATGACCTTTGCCCATAACTTCAATAACTTTGGGGCGATTTACCTGTTAACCGAAGGGGGTCCTATCAACCCTGAATATCGATTCGCAGGACATACCGACATTCTGATCACTTGGATTTACAAGCTCACGCTCGACTTCCAGCAGTATCAAATCGCTTCGGTTATCTCAATCATTATCTTCTTGTTCTTGTCTGGTATTGCGATATGGCAATTCAGCCGCATGAAGTCATTCAAAGACGATGTAGGTATGTAACATGGCTAATTTAAATAGTACGAATAAGTTAATTAACATGGACAAATACATTGGCAAAATAGGCACCCTAGTCGTGTACCTATTTCTCATTGCCAACGCATTATTAGTACTTGGACCAGTGATTTGGACAGTGCTAGCTTCATTCAAAACAGGGAATAACTTATTCAGTTCTTCTTTCACAAGTATTGACTTTACGCTCGACCACTACCGCGCATTGTTCACGGACACACCCTATTTAGACTGGTATAAAAACACCTTTCTTCTCGCGACAGCGAATATGGTTATCTCACTGGTTGTCGTGACTATTTCAGCGTTTGTGTTCTCTCGCTACCGCTTCAATGGTAAGCGCAACATTATGATGAGCATTCTTGTATTGCAGATGTTCCCGGCCTTTCTTTCGATGACGGCTATCTACATCTTGCTATCAAAAATGGGATTGATTGATACCTATGCTGGCTTGTTATTTGTGTATGTAACGGGCTCATTACCATTCATGATTTGGTTGGTGAAAGGTTATTTCGATGCCATTCCCACTTCATTAGATGAAGCAGCAAAAATTGATGGCGCAGGCCACATGACGATTTTCCTCGAGATCATTCTCCCTCTCGCGAAACCTATCTTAGTGTTTGTTGGTTTAGTGTCTTTCACCGCACCTTGGATGGACTTCATTTTACCTACGCTGATCTTACGCAGCGAAGAAAAAATGACGCTAGCCATCGGTATTTTCAGTTGGATTTCATCTAACTCAGCGGAGAATTTTACGCTGTTTGCCGCGGGTTCATTATTGGTTGCAGTGCCCATCACTTTGCTATTTGTTGCGACTCAAAAACACATTACTACCGGCCTCGTCAGCGGTGCAGTTAAAGAATAATAATTAGGGATGATTTCCGCTATGGCTATTACAAATTCAGTTATCAACAAACCGATTACAAAAAGCTCGCTGACTCACTCAGCAAAAAGTGCAGACAGCTACGCTTACAACAATGAAACGCTTCACCTTCGCTTACGCTGTGCAAAAGGCGAACTAGACAAGGTTTCACTTTGGATAGGCGACCCGTACCACTGGGCAGAAGGTGGTCTCGATGGTGGCAACCTAGGTGGCAGTGATGCACACGGTTGGGTGGGTGGCAATGAAGTGACCATGATTCATGAAGGGGAAACCGAGTACCACGACCACTGGTTTGCAGAGTTTACTCCACCGAAACGTCGTAGCCGCTATGGCTTTATTTTGTACGGAAAAGGCGGCGAAAAGATTCTATTTGGAGAAAAACGCTGCGCCGACATTTCAACGACTAAAAACGCAGAAATCGAGCTGAGCAACTTAAGTAATTTCTTCTGTTTTCCTTACATAAACCCTCGTGACGTTTTAAAGACACCGACGTGGATAAAAGACACCATTTGGTACCAAATATTCCCAGAGCGCTTTGCTAATGGTCGCCCTGAAACTTCACCTGCCAACGTGCAGCCTTGGGGAACCAGACCTGTATCCGACAACTTTATGGGTGGCGATTTATGGGGCGTGATCGATAAGCTCGATTACCTGCAAGATCTTGGCGTGAATGGTTTGTATTTGTGCCCTATTTTCACAGCCAACGCCAACCACAAATACGACACTGTCGACTACTACAATGTAGACCCGCACTTTGGCGGCAATGAAGCTTTTAAAGCACTCGTCGATGAAGCCCATAAACGCGGCATGAAAATTATGCTCGACGCGGTGTTCAACCACATTGGGTCTCAATCACCACTATGGCTAGACGTTGTGAATAACGGGGCAAAGTCCAAATACGCCGACTGGTTTTGGATCAATCAGTTCCCTGTATACCCAGATACGCCAAAAGAAGAATGGGATTTCTGGAACTTAAACTACGAAACTTTCGCCAACGTCGTCGAAATGCCAAAGCTGAATACTGAAAATGAAGAGTGTCGTGCATACTTATTAGACGTAGCGCGCCACTGGGTAGAAGAGTTCAACATTGATGGATGGCGTTTAGACGTAGCCAACGAAGTGGACCACGCGTTTTGGCGTGACTTCCGTAAAGTCGTAAAAGATGCCAACCCAGACTGCTACATTCTTGGTGAGATTTGGCACGAAGGTATGCCTTGGTTACGTGGCGACCAATACGATTCGTTGATGAATTACCCGCTGACACAAGCCATTACCGACTACTTTGGTCTTGGCGACGTTGATAAAGAGAGCTTTGTAAATGCAGTGAACGCGTCGTACATGGCATACCCACGCAACGTAAACGAAGCGATGTTTAACTTATTAGATAGCCATGACACCACTCGCATTATCTCTTTATGCCAGGGCGACAAACGTAAAGCTAAATTAGCCTATTTATTTATGTTCACTCAAGTCGGTGCTCCATGCATTTATTATGGTGGCGAAATTGGTATGGATGGCGGCCGCGGCATGGGCAGCGAAGACAACCGAAAATGCATGATATGGGAAGAATCAGAGCAAGACTTAGAATTCAAAAATTTCATTCAAGAAATGATCGCTTTGCGTAAAGCTAATCCCGATTTTAATCAGCCTAGCATTGACTGGTTAAACGTGGAGGATGAAAAAGGGACGGAAGACAAAGAGTGTATCGCTTACCGCCGTGGCAATTTAATGTTTGTTCTAAACAACAGCGATAAAGATAAACAGATCATGCTCGATGGAAAATCACTGACCATTAGCGCTTATGGCTACGTGATTGAGCAAGCGAACTAAATCCAAGTGTTTCTTTAATCAAATCATGCTCATTAAAGCAGAACCAAATATAGTGATGGGAATCGCGATTGATTCCCACTCTATTTACTCGGTCGCCAGCACTTCTAACGGACAAGAGGTGTATAGAATGGTGCAGCGCATTCCTGACGACCTTGCCCACTTGACCCAACATTTGATAAGCCGAATATCGAGCGTCAGCTACCGCTATGGACGTATCGCCACGATAGGCATAAGTGTATCCGAGTTTTTTTTATCTCATTGCCAATCCGCACGTAAACTTGCAAAACCAAGTCCTACTCACTCACCAGAAATCACCCAATTAACACTAAACCTGAATCAGCATTTCAAGGTCGACTGCTCGCTTGTGATGCATTCACACAGTGCGGCCATTGCGTGCGACGCTATTAGTAACGCCATGAAAAGCGCTGACTCAATTGAACAACCACTCTCGGCAGGTTCAAGTCTAAATAAGAGGGCAAGAGATTTATACAAAGAGGCCATACTCAGCGTATTTTTGGGCGATGGTTGTGGCATAAGTTTTTATCAAAATAACGAGCAAGTGCACCACCCATTAAGCTCACATTGGGCACATTCAACGTTACCAAATTTTCAATGGCTCGTTGATGGCTTAACTCCTATATGTCGCTGTGGAAACGAGGCGTGCATTGAACAGTTTTTATCCGCACCAAGTATTGAGCGGCAATATCATCAAGTCGTGCTAAAAGACCAAACTTTAACGCAAATTTTTTCAGGCGTAGACCAAAGTGAACCGCATGCATCGCGCATCTATCGTACTTATATCGACCAATTGGCGCGCAGTTTAGTTAATCCCATTCAACAATTACAGCCTACACGACTCGTATTATCAGGCGAAGCAACGACCTATCCTACATTAACGGCAGATTTAAAAGTCGCATTGTCTCGCTACATTCACGTTAATGAAATTCCAGTGATTATTCACCCAAAACAAGATGAATTCACCTTTGCTCGCGGAGCGTTTCTCATCGCTGAAAAAAATCACAACAATCATTTACGCTCGTCGTGACAAGAATGGTAACCTTAGAAGGAGAAGATATTGAATAGTTTCAGAGGACAACCCGTGTCAGAGCTAGTCACCAAATTAATGGATTTTGGGTTTACCAAAACCGATGCGCTTGTTTATATTAATTTACTCAAAAATGGCCAATCCAGCGGATATAAAATCGCGAAAGAGATCTCTATCTCCCGCTCTTCTGTTTACTCGTCTATCGATAACCTTTACGCCAATGGCTACATTTTCATGTCTGATGGCGACACTAAAGAGTACGAAGCTAAATCACCAGACTTGATTTTCAGCCAGATAGAAAAAAAGACCGTCACTAATATTAATTTCCTTAAATCAGAATTATCTAAGATGATGCTGAAAGAGGAAAAAGAGTTCGTTTACAACGTATCGGGGTTCGACAACTTACTTCAAAAGGCCAAGGAAATCATTAATCAGGCAAATCTAGAAATTTACCTGAATACCGATTTTAACCTTGAATTGTTTGGCAAAGAATTATGCGACGCCGTGGAACGTGGAGTTCGAGTGATTGGCTTTTCATTCAACAAAATGGCGAGCCCACATGAAAAAATAGAATTACATTCGCGTTCTGAAAATGAAGAAACCGAATACCCTTCACACCGCTTTATGTGTGTAGCCGATATGAAGCTCGCCCTCATGTTCTCACACCGTGAAGAAACTTTAGGCTTGTATGCAAACAATCGCTTAATTGTAAAAATGATCGCAGAGCATATTCACAGCGATATTTACCTAACAGAATACGAGCGCCTGGCTCCTAATCAGCACCAACACGTCAGAGTAAATACGATTCACGAACAGCACAATGCTATGGTACTCGACGAGCTTAAGAAGCACTAGTTCAGCAGATCGAATTCAATAATAAGATACGAACAAAGGTCTAGTAATAGGCCTTTAGGGGCAAGAACTTTTGACGGTAATCGATTTAACCCAAAGGGTTTCTTTGATTATTTGATAAAGAATAGACCTATGAGTGCATGACTGTAAGTAATCTAGAGCAACCACCGTCACTTTCCTCTAAACATTCAAATACCTTACATTTTTACGACTGAAACAATAAAGCCTCGAAAATTCGAGGCTTTAAAATCTTTCAAAGTCATGCTTTCTTATGAAGGTGACTTAACAAAACGTTAGCTTATAGCTCTTCGTTTTCTTCTTCCTTCTCTGCACCTTTCTCTTCAAGCACAGCAGGAGTTAGCAGTAACTCACGAAGTTTAGTATCAATTTCTAGAGCAACTTCTGGGTTTTCACGCAGGTATTTACCAGCGTTAGCTTTACCTTGGCCGATCTTGTCGCCTTTGTAGCTGTACCAAGCGCCTGCTTTTTCTACTAGCTTATTCTTAACACCTAAGTCGATAAGCTCACCTTCGCGGTTGAAGCCCTTGCCGTAAAGGATTTGAGTTTCAGCTTGTTTGAATGGTGCAGCAATCTTGTTCTTAACAACCTTGATACGAGTTTCGTTACCAACAACTTCATCACCATCTTTAATCGCGCCAGTACGGCGAATATCAAGACGAACAGATGCGTAGAACTTAAGTGCGTTACCACCTGTTGTTGTTTCAGGGTTACCAAACATCACACCAATTTTCATACGAATTTGGTTAATGAAGATAGCCATACAGTTAGACTGCTTAAGGTTACCTGTTAGCTTACGCATTGCTTGAGAAAGCATACGTGCTTGAAGCCCCATGTGGCTATCGCCCATTTCGCCTTCGATTTCTGCTTTAGGTGTTAGTGCTGCTACTGAGTCAATAACAAGAACATCGATAGCACCTGAACGAGCCAGTGCATCACAAATTTCTAGAGCTTGTTCGCCTGTATCTGGTTGAGACACAAGCAAAGCGTCGATATCAACACCCAACTTTTGAGCGTAGATAGGGTCTAGTGCGTGCTCGGCATCGACGAATGCACACGTTTTGCCCACTTTCTGTGCTGCAGCAATAAGCTCAAGCGTTAGCGTTGTTTTACCTGATGATTCTGGACCGTAAACTTCTACGATACGTCCCATCGGTAGGCCACCAGCACCTAGTGCGATATCTAGAGATAGAGAACCTGTAGAAATAGTTTCTACGTCCATTGTGCGGTTATCACCAAGACGCATGATTGAACCTTTACCAAATTGCTTTTCAATCTGACCAAGGGCTGCGGCTAACGCTTTTTGTTTATTCTCGTCCATTACTATCTCCACATAATCGGTTGTCTTAACAAGCGATCTAGAATCTATTTCTAACCCACATAGGGGTGACTAATTGGCTTTTATTATACTGTTGATTCATACAGTGTCTATACCTGTATGAAAATAATTTGTACAAATGTTACTTACCTTCCATTGATAGGTAATCATAAATAACTTGTAGGGCATGGTGCGTGGCTTGTTGGCGTACTTGTGATCTGTCGCCTGTAAATACATGCGTTTCTACTTTATCCCAACCGTTTAGTGCTTTCCAAGCGAAACATACCGTTCCAACAGGCTTATCTTCGGTCGCGCCACCTGGGCCAGCAATACCACTGATCGATACAGAGATAGTCCCATTTGAATGTTGCAATGCCCCGCTCGCCATTTCTATTACGACAGGCTCACTCACCGCACCGAACTCAACTAAGGTTTTAAGCTGTACGCCGATCATCTCTTGCTTCGCTTCATTGCTATAAGTAACAAAAGCGCGATCAAACCAACCAGAGCTCCCTGCGATATCCGTCACCGCGCTAGCAACCCCACCGCCAGTACAAGATTCAGCCGTCACTAAAACGTGTTTATGTTTAGCGAGTAAGTATCCAAGCTGTTCACTAAGATCTTGAGTCATCTGCATCATCAACTTCCCTTTATCTACTGTCATATCATTCGGATTCGCATCTTTTCGCATGTGTCGCTTTTCGCACGAAACGCTTTCACGTATCCTAAGCCGCAATAGAAATAAACGAAAGAAGTTAACTGTGAAAGCCGATCAAAAACATACTCCCATGATGCAGCAGTACCTAAAGCTAAAAGCAGAAAATCCAGAAATTCTGCTGTTCTACCGCATGGGCGATTTCTACGAGCTTTTCTATGATGATGCTAAAAAAGCTTCTCAACTCCTCGATATTTCACTGACTAAACGTGGTTCATCAAATGGTGAACCGATTCCTATGGCGGGTGTTCCTTACCATGCCGTTGAAGGGTACCTTGCAAAGTTAGTGCAACTTGGTGAATCCGTAGCAATTTGTGAGCAGATTGGTAATCCAGCAACTTCAAAGGGCCCGGTTGAGCGTGCTGTCGTGCGTATCGTTACACCCGGAACCGTGACCGATGAGGCTTTGCTTTCTGAGCGCATTGATAACCTGATTGCAGCCATCTACCATCACAACGGTAAGTTTGGTTACGCGACACTGGATATTACCTCTGGTAGATTCCAACTTTGCGAACCAGAAACCGAAGAAGCAATGGCGGCAGAACTGCAGAGAACCTCACCTCGTGAGCTACTG
This sequence comes from Vibrio sp. 1F263, assembly GCF_041439035.1. Classification (NCBI taxonomy): domain Bacteria; kingdom Pseudomonadati; phylum Pseudomonadota; class Gammaproteobacteria; order Vibrionales; family Vibrionaceae; genus Vibrio; species Vibrio sp. 1F263. The sequence continues at coordinate 21,873 of NZ_JBGONI010000012.1, forward strand.
TTCCCTGAAGATTTCGAACCTGTAAATCTAATGGCAAGCCGTAATGGCAATCGCCGCCGCCCGGTATGGGAATTTGAATTAGATACCGCGAAGCAGCAATTGAATAAGCAGTTTGGTACTCGCGATCTGGTTGGCTTTGGCGTAGAAGGCGCGAAACTAGGCTTATGTGCGGCTGGTTGTTTGATCCAATACGTGAAAGATACCCAACGTACTGCCCTTCCACATATCCGTTCACTGACGATGGATAAGCAAGATCACTCGGTGATCCTCGATGCAGCGACTCGTCGTAATTTGGAGATCACGCAAAATCTTGGTGGTGGTACTGATAACACCCTTGCCGAAGTACTTGATCACACCGCGACGGCTATGGGTAGCCGTATGCTTAAGCGCTGGTTACATCAACCAATGCGCAATATCTCTGCACTCGATCAGCGCCTAGATGCTATTGGTGAAATGAAAGATTTGGCTCTCTTTACAGAGCTACAGCCAACCTTGAAACAGATCGGGGATATCGAACGTATTCTTGCTCGACTAGCACTTCGCTCAGCTCGTCCTCGTGATATGGCACGACTTCGCCAAGCGATGGAATATTTGCCAGAACTTGCAGAAACACTGACGCAATTAAAGCACCCATACCTAACTCAACTTGCTCAATATGCCTCGCCTGTGGATGAGGTTTCTGAACTACTTGAGCGAGCGATCAAAGAAAACCCTCCCGTGGTTATCCGTGACGGTGGTGTAATTGCAGAAGGCTACAATGCCGAGTTAGACGAATGGCGCGACCTTGCAGCTGGCGCAACCGAATTTCTTGATAAACTTGAGCAAGAAGAGCGCGAACGTCATGGTATCGATACACTTAAAGTGGGCTACAACAACGTACACGGTTTCTTCATTCAAGTAAGCCGCGGACAAAGCCACCTTGTGCCACCACACTATGTTCGCCGTCAAACGCTGAAAAATGCAGAGCGTTACATCATTCCTGAGCTAAAAGAGCACGAAGACAAAGTGCTTAGCTCTAAATCGAAAGCCCTAGCTATCGAGAAGAAGTTGTGGGATGAGTTGTTTGATTTGTTACTGCCTTATCTAGAGCGACTACAAAACATTGCTTCTTCAGTGTCTCAACTGGATGTTCTACAAAACTTAGCTGAACGCGCAGACACCCTTGATTACTGTCGTCCAACCATGACAGAGTCTGCTGGCGTACAAATTCAGGCGGGTCGTCACCCCGTTGTTGAACAAGTAATGGACGAACCGTTTATTGCTAACCCTATCGACCTCAATGAACAACGTAAGATGCTGATCATCACAGGTCCAAACATGGGTGGTAAGTCGACCTACATGCGTCAGACCGCACTCATTGCGCTGATGGCTCATATTGGTTGTTATGTTCCAGCAGAAAGCGCGACGATTGGTTCTATCGACCGTATCTTCACTCGTATTGGCGCATCCGATGATTTGGCTTCGGGTCGTTCAACCTTCATGGTTGAGATGACAGAAACCGCAAACATTCTGCACAACGCGACACCAAATAGCCTTGTGTTAATGGATGAAATCGGTCGTGGTACCAGTACTTACGATGGTCTGTCTCTGGCTTGGGCAAGTGCGGAATGGCTAGCCAATCAAATCAATGCGATGACACTATTTGCAACGCACTACTTTGAGCTAACTGAGCTACCAAACCAAATACCAACCTTAGCGAACGTACACTTAGATGCGGTTGAACATGGCGACAGCATTGCCTTTATGCACGCAGTTCAAGAAGGTGCCGCAAGTAAATCTTACGGCCTTGCGGTTGCAGGATTGGCTGGCGTGCCTAAAGCAGTGATCAAAAACGCACGTGCGAAGCTGACTCAGCTAGAAGCATTGAGTATCGACTCTCCGACATCAAAGCCAAGTGGCGTTGATATCGCGAACCAACTGAGCCTGATACCTGAACCAAGTGAAGTAGAACAAGCACTTGCGAATGTTGATCCTGATGATCTGACACCTCGCCAAGCATTGGAAGAACTCTACCGCTTGAAGAAGCTGCTTTAGTTTCTTATCAAGTAGCTTGTTATTGCCGTCCGTGATTTTGATTAGACGGCATGAAATACCAAAGCCACAAACAAAAAAAACGCTGACTTTAAGTCAGCGTTTTTATTTGCCTTCTATTTAGAGAAGCAGCATCATCCGTTCAATTAGTCGTTTTCTACGTTGAACAGGTTTTCCATATTCAGACCTTGCTTGATAAGAATCTCACGTAGACGACGCAGGCCTTCAACTTGGATTTGACGAACACGTTCACGAGTCAGGCTGATTTCACGGCCTACTTCTTCTAATGTTGACGGTTCATAACCTAATAGTCCAAATCGACGTGCAAGCACTTCTTTCTGCTTAGGATTCAGCTCATCAAGCCAGAAAATCAACGAGTTCTTAATATCGCTATCTTGAGTTGAAACCTCAGGATCTGAGTTATTGATGTCCGGAATAATATCCAGTAGCGCTTTCTCACCATCACCACCGATAGGTGTATCAACGGAGCTCACTCTTTCGTTTAGACGAAGCATCTTGCTCACATCACCAACAGGTTTGTCTAGCTTAGAAGCAATTTCTTCTGCCGTTGGTTCATGGTCAAGTTTTTGTGATAGCTCTCGTGCCGTACGCAGGTAGATATTCAGCTCTTTCACAACATGAATTGGCAAACGGATAGTGCGAGTCTGATTCATTAGCGCGCGTTCAATGGTTTGACGAATCCACCATGTTGCGTAAGTTGAGAAGCGGAAGCCACGCTCTGGATCAAATTTCTCTACGGCGCGAATCAAACCTAGGTTGCCTTCTTCAATAAGATCGAGAAGTGCAAGACCACGGTTGCTATAACGACGAGAAATTTTTACCACCAAACGCAGGTTACTTTCGATCATGCGTTTGCGTGCTGCTTCATCACCGCGTAGAGCTCGACGTGCATAAAGCACTTCTTCTTCAGCGGTTAATAGTGGTGAGAAACCGATTTCGCCTAAGTAGAGTTGAGTCGCATCTAAGCTTTTAGACGTAACTTCAGTCTCTTCTTTCGCTTCGGTTTTCTTAGTGACTGTTCGTTTTGCTTTTCCAAGAGCTTCCTGTTCCGTGGTTGCTTGGTTAAGATCGAACTCTTCTTTGGTTACTGCATTGCTTATACTCATAACGCCTCCCCCTGGCGAAATTAGCATGACATTACAACTTCATATGTCGCTAAATGACTATGTCACTCCATACAATACGTAATTTTTGCATATTGTATTTAAGGTAAATACCGTTTTGGATTAACTGATTTACCTTGGTAACGAATCTCAAAGTGCAGCCTGACACTGCTGGCTCCAGAGCTTCCCATTGTTGCAATCTTCTGCCCTGGTTTCACACTTTGCCCTTCAGATACTAATAGTCGGTCGTTATGCGCGTATGCACTTAAGTAATTATCATTGTGCTTCACAATCACTAGATTGCCGTAGCCTCGTAATGCATTACCCGAATAAACAACCGTTCCCCCTGCAGTAGATACTATTGGCTGACCTCGCTGTCCTGCTATGTCTATGCCTTTATTTCCTTGTTCGCCTACAGAGAAATTCTTAATTACTCTCCCTTTCGTTGGCCATAACCATTTGGATACTTTGTTACTCGTTGGTTTTGTTGGCGGTGTAACATTCTGTTTACCTTTAGAACCAACATACTCCTTTGATTTGGATTGTACAACCTTCTTTTGTGGATCTTTTTTCGCCACTTTGGTGGTTGTTTGAGCGGGCGCAGGTTTAGAGCTTTTACTCTTTTGAGATGTTGTTTTAGGTTTGCTTGAGGCCAACAAAGTTGTGGATGCGGCAACAGGCGCAGCGACGGCTGCAACCGCTACCGTTGATTTACCATACGCTGGAGCGTTGTAGCTAGGACGCCATAACTTAAGGCTCTGTCCGGGATGGATGGTATAAGGTGCAGACAGATTGTTATAGCGAATCAGCTCTTTAACATCTTTATTTGTTACGTAAGCAATAAAATAAAGGGTATCGCCTTTTTTCACTTCATAGTAACTACCACGATAACTACCACGATCAATCGATGAGTAATTCTTGTTTAAGCTTGAAACTGGCGCAGGCGAATTCGCAGCACACCCAACAAGTGCACAGCTAAGCAGTAGAGAACTTCCTTTAAAAACCTTCGAACGCATCGACTTTCTATCCACCTACACCATTAATAATTTTATTAAGCTAACTCACCAGGTACAAGAGGTACAAATCGCACCATCTCGATAACACTCGATAAGAACTCATCACCGTGGCGAACAATCTTCAACAGTTGTTGTTCATCATCTCCGACCGGAATTAATAAGCGGCCTCCATCTTTCAACTGCTGCAAAAGCGCTTGAGGGATCGACTCTGCAGCAGCGGTGACAATAATCGCATCAAAAGGCGCCTTAGAAGACCAACCTTGCCAACCATCACCGTGCTTGGTTGAGATGTTGTAGAAATCGAGTTGCTTCAACCTACGCTTAGCATCCCATTGTAGCGACTTTATTCTTTCAACCGAATACACGTGATCAACCAGCTGAGCCAAAACAGCCGTTTGATAACCAGAACCCGTTCCGATCTCCAAAACGCGGCTGTCTTGTTGTAACTCAAGCAGCTCGGTCATTTTAGCAACAATGTAAGGCTGAGAAATTGTCTGCCCCTGCCCGATAGGCAGCGCATTATTATCATAGGCTTGGTGATGCATAGCCTGTGATAAAAAGCTCTCTCTCGGTAGTAAGTAAATAGCATCAAGAACCTTTTGATCCTGAATACCATTTTCTATCAGAAAAGTAACTAAGCGCTCAGCTTGTGGATTACTCACTTATTTATCCCCTAACCATGTAGTCATCGCACCCAACGACTCATGTGCCGTCAGATCAACTTGTAGTGGTGTTACCGACACAAAACCATGTTCAATGGCGTAAAAATCGGTACCCTCACCAGCATCTTGCTCCTTACCAGGAGGGCCAAGCCAATAGATATCATGACCACGTGGGTCTTTCTGCTTAATCATATCTTCAGCATGGTGACGAGCACCTAGACGTGTCACCTGAGTACCCGATATTTGTTCTAATGCTAAGTCAGGGACGTTCACGTTTAACAGGCGATTGGTCGGGATTGGGTTTGCTAAATGTTGTTCAACAATACGGCGAGCAACCGCTGCCGCTGTCTTAAAATGTTGTTTTCCAACCAGAGAAAATGCCACAGATTGAACACCTAGAAAGTGGCCTTCCATTGCTGCTGCGACTGTACCTGAATAAAGCACGTCATCACCAAGGTTAGCTCCGTGATTAATACCCGTTAAAACCAGATCAGGCATGTCACTCTTTAGGAGTTCGTTCAATGCGAAATGTACACAGTCGGTCGGTGTTCCTTGTACCGAATAGGTACTTCTAGCAATCTCTTGAACACGCAAAGGCTGTTCCAAAGTTAATGAATTTGAAGCACCAGAGCGATTACGGTCAGGTGCCACAATGATAACTTCAGCAAGATCACGTAATTCATTTGCCAGCTCATGAATACCTTGAGCATGCACACCATCATCGTTGCTGAGTAAAATCTTCATCTTGTATCCTTTCTTTTGTACCAATGCCAAGTCACTTAAATACCGATATAAAGTCACTTAAATATCAATATAAAGTGACTTAGACCCAAGCAGAATCATTATTGCTCGTAGGTTCTTTCTACGTGTACTTCTTCAACTAGCTCACGAACGATAGCGGTTGCGAAACAGCCTGCATCCAGAGAGAATTTAAGAGTGACATTGTCTTCGTTTACTTCCCACACTAAACCCATCGGCTTCAACGACGCTTCACGGCGATCATGGCGCATACGGTTGCCACAAATAAGCGCCATTAGATCCGGTTCAGCATCAAGGTGTTTCTGCTCTAGAGCTTGAGACGCATCCGTCGTCGGTAACGCATTATCTCCAGCTAAAGCAACGGTAATAAACGCAGAACCATTGGCGATATCTTGGTTTACAGCTTCGATATTAGCGGCTGTCACAGCAAGTTGAGCATCGTTTTTAACTACAATATCGCCGACCAATGCCGAAGCAAACGCATCGTGCTCAATACGGTCAGAAAGAATTAAGTTGTAGATCCAAGAACGAGCTGCAGAGAGGTACAAGCTGCGCTTATTTTGATTACGTGTACGAACGTTTTCACGCCCCCAACGACGAGCTTCAGATAAGTTGTTACCTTCATTGCCAAACCTCTGAGCACCAAAGTAATTTGGCACGCCCACTTGAGCGACTTTTTCCAAACGTTTGACTACATCATCGCAGTCCGTTACTTCAGACAAAGTTAGCTCGAATTGGTTGCCAACTAAATCGCCTGGACGTAACTTTTTGTTGTGGCGTGCTGTCGCCAAGATCTCAATGCTTGGGTATTGTGCAAGAAAAGCAGAAAAGTCAGGTTCACCTTTTGGTAGATGCACGCTCAACCACTGTTCTGTCACAGCATGACGGTCTTTCAAACCAGCCCAACTCACGTCTTTCGACTTAACACCACACGCTTTAGCCAGCTCGTTTGCTACAAAGCTCGTGTTCTCACCCGTTTTACGAATACGAACCATAAGGTGTTCGCCTTCACCAGTGAACTCAAAACCTAAGTCTTCATTAACGACAAAGTGTTCGGCTTTTGCTTTTAGTTTTGCTTTCGCAGTTGGTTTACCGTTTAGATAAGCCAATGAAGATAAAATATCTGACATGCTGTTCTTTTCGTGTTGGTGCTTACGCACTTTTAGTAATTAGGACCACCGCTTCACATGCGATGCCCTCTTTGCGACCTGTAAAACCTAAACGCTCAGTGGTCGTCGCTTTTACATTCACATTGCTAATGCTGGTTTCTAAATCTTGTGCGATAGCGTGGCACATAGAGTCTATATGAGGCGCCATCTTTGGAGCTTGCGCCATGATAGTAATATCGGCATTACCAATCACGTAGCCTTGTTCTTTTACTCGACGATAAACATCTTTTAGAAGTTCACGGCTATCCGCGCCTTTCCACTCATCATCAGTATCGGGGAAATGACGACCAATATCGCCGGCAGCAATCGCACCTAATAAAGCGTCACATAACGCATGAAGGGCAACATCACCATCTGAGTGTGCGATAAGACCCTGCTCATAAGGGACTCTAACGCCACCTATAATTACCGGACCTTCACCACCAAACTTATGTACATCAAAGCCATGGCCAATACGAATCATCATTATTCCTTATTCTGACTTAAATAGAACTCAGCAAGTGCTAAATCTTCAGGCTGAGTAATCTTAAAATTATCTGAACGCCCTGCCACTAAAGCGGGCGATAAACCTTTCCATTCAAAGGCTGAGGCTTCATCGGTAATCGAAACGCCTTGTTGCAACGCCTCGCTTAATGCATTCCACAGAGGCTTTGCTCTGAACATTTGCGGCGTAAGTGCATGCCATAGATCGGCTCGCTCAACGGTATGTTCGATCTGCCCTTGGGCACCTCGCTTCATCGTGTCACGAACTGGCGCCGCTAAAATAGCCCCTACATCATGGCTCATCGCGCCGGAAATTAGCTTGTCGATATCACTGAGTTGGACACAAGGCCTTGCCGCATCGTGAACCATTACCCAATCGCTAAGCTGCTGCTCGGCGATACAGTTTAGTGCAGAGAGTACCGAGTCCGCTCGTTCGCTTCCGCCAGACACTCTGACCACTTTTGGATTCTGGTTGAGTGCTAACTCCGGGTAATAGGGGTCATCATCGCTGATCGCAACGACAATTTGAGAGACTTGTGGATGAGACAGTAATTTCTCAATGGTGTGCTCTAAAATCGTTTTGCCGTTAATCTTAAGATATTGCTTAGGGCGGTCTGCTTTCATTCGGCTACCGACGCCCGCTGCAGGTACAACGGCAATCACACTTTGAAGTTGAGTCGACATTAATGGGATTCCTCACCAATGATGCGGAAAAACGTTTCGCCTTCTTTTACCATTCCAAGCTCATGACGTGCGCGCTCTTCTATCGCGTCTAAGCCTTGGCGTAGATCATCGATTTCCGCAAACATCTCTGCGTTACGAAGATGGAGCTTTTCGTTTACTTGCTGTTGAACTTGGATTTCGTTGTTCACACCGTAGTAATCAGAAATACCATTTTTACCGAGCCACAGTGTGTGTTGTAGCCAGCCAAACACTATGAGCAGTACTAAAGCAAAAATTCGCATAACACCTTTCGCCGGTTGAAAAAGAAGGAACTAGAATAAGGCACATATATACCATAATGAGCTTATTGGTGCGAGATATGTGGTGTTAGGGAATCAATAAGTCGGAGAATTATTGTCGGGATAGATATGGTAACAATGAGATTCCCTACTCCTTCCTTCGTCAGTCTAGGGAATAACGAACTTTAGATGTAACGAGGAGGAGCTTTAGAAATTAGATCTCACTTTCCTACAAGCAAAAAAAAACGCCCTACCGAAGTAGAGCGTTTTCAAAAGCTTTAAGCTAATAATTCAGAGTGAATTATTGACCTTTAACTTCTTTAAGACCGTTGTAAGGAGCTTTAGAACCTAGAGCTTCTTCGATACGGATAAGTTGGTTGTACTTAGCAACACGGTCAGAACGGCTCATAGAACCAGTTTTGATTTGACCTGCAGCTGTACCTACCGCTAGATCAGCGATAGTTGCATCTTCAGTTTCGCCAGAACGGTGAGAGATTACTGCAGTGTAGCCAGCGTCTTTAGCCATCTTGATAGCAGCTAGAGTCTCTGTTAGAGAACCGATTTGGTTGAACTTGATAAGGATAGAGTTAGCTACGCCTTTCTCGATACCTTCAGCAAGAATCTTAGTGTTTGTAACGAACAGATCGTCACCAACGATTTGAAGCTTGTCGCCTAGAAGTTCAGTTTGGTGCTTGAAGCCATCCCAATCAGACTCGTCAAGACCGTCTTCGATAGAAACGATTGGGAAGTTGTTCGCTAGCTCAGCTAGGTAGTGGTTGAACTCTACAGAAGTGAAAGTTTTACCTTCGCCCTTCATGTTGTAGATACCAGCTTCTTTGTCGAAGAACTCAGATGCTGCACAGTCCATAGCAAGAGTAACGTCTTTACCTAGTTCGTAACCAGCAGCTGCAACAGCTTCTGCGATAACTTCTAGAGCTTCAGCGTTAGACTTAAGGTTAGGAGCGAAACCACCTTCATCACCAACTGCAGTGCTGTAGCCTTTAGACTTAAGAACTTTAGCTAGGTTGTGGAATACTTCAGCGCCGATACGTAGACCTTCTTTAAGAGTCTTAGCGCCAACTGGTTGGATCATGAACTCTTGGATGTCAACGTTGTTATCTGCGTGCTCACCACCGTTGATGATGTTCATCATTGGTAGAGGCATAGAGAATTGACCAGCAGTACCGTTTAGCTCAGCAATGTGCTCGTAAAGAGGCATGCCTTTCGCAGCAGCAGCAGCTTTTGCGTTAGCTAGAGATACAGCTAGGATAGCGTTCGCACCGAACTTAGACTTGTTTTCAGTACCGTCTAGGTCAAGCATGATTTGGTCAACGTCAGCTTGTGCTTTAGCGTCAGAACCTACTAGAGCTTCAGCGATTGGGCCGTTTACAGCTTCAATAGCTTTAAGAACACCTTTACCTAGGAAACGTGATTTGTCGCCGTCACGTAGCTCAAGAGCTTCGCGTGAACCAGTAGATGCGCCAGATGGAGCAGCAGCCATACCTACGAAACCGCCTTCTAGGTGTACTTCAGCTTCTACAGTTGGGTTACCACGTGAATCGATGATTTCACGACCTAGAACTTTAACGATCTTAGACATTGAATGTTTCCTTCTCGTTGAATATATAAATGTCAAATTTAAAGGTAGCAGCACAACTTACGCAGCTACCTGTATTCCTTTTTACTTCTCTAATTCGCCGCGCTGGAACTCGCCAGCTGCTTTAACGAAACCTGCAAACAATGGGTGACCATCGCGAGGTGTTGAAGTGAACTCTGGGTGGAATTGAGCAGCAACGAACCATGGATGGTTCGGGTTCTCAATAACTTCAACCAGTTTCTTGTCCGCAGATAGACCCGATACTTTTAGGCCCGCTTTTTCAATTTGTGGACGAAGATTGTTGTTCACTTCGTAACGGTGACGATGACGTTCATGGATCGTCGCGCTACCGTATAATTCGTAAGCTTTTGTCTCTTTCGCTAGGTGACAAAGCTGTGAACCAAGACGCATTGTGCCGCCAAGGTCAGATGTTTCTGTACGCTCTTCAACTTTACCTTCGCCATCAGTCCACTCAGTGATAAGACCAACAACTGGGTACTTAGTTTCAGTACAGAATTCAGAAGAGTGTGCCCCTTCCATTTTCGCAACGTTACGAGCGTACTCGATAAGTGCTACTTGCATACCTAGACAGATACCTAAGTAAGGTACTTTGTTTTCACGAGCGTATTGAGCAGCAAGAATCTTACCTTCAACACCACGATCACCAAAGCCACCAGGAACTAGGATTGCATCTAGGCCTTCTAAAACTTCTACGCCACGAGACTCAACGTCTTGTGAATCTACGTATTTAATATTAACGCTTAGGCGATTTTTCAAGCCCGCGTGTTTTAGCGCTTCATTTACTGATTTGTATGCGTCTGGTAGTTCAATGTACTTACCAACCATACCAATCGTCACTTCACCCGTTGGGTTAGCTTCTTCGTAAATTACTTGTTCCCATTCAGACAGGTCTGCTTCTGGAGCTGTGATGCCGAAACGCTTACATACAAGTTCATCAGTGCCTTGAGCTTTAATAAGCTGAGGGATCTTGTAGATAGAGTCAACATCGCGCATAGAAATAACTGCATTTTCTTGCACATTACAGAACAGAGCAATTTTCTTACGCTCGTTCGAAGGAATGTTGCGGTCTGAACGACAAACTAGAATGTCTGGCTGAATACCAATAGACAGCAGCTCTTTTACAGAGTGTTGCGTTGGCTTAGTTTTCACTTCGCCCGCAGCTGCTAGGTATGGCACTAGAGTAAGGTGCATGAACATTGCGCGTTCACGGCCTAGCTCTACTGCTAGCTGACGAATCGCTTCCATGAATGGTAGAGATTCGATATCACCAACCGTACCACCAACTTCAACTAGCGCGATATCGTGGCCAGCTGCGCCAGAAATTACACGTTCTTTGATAGAGTTAGTGATGTGCGGGATAACCTGAATAGTTGCACCTAGGTAATCACCGCGACGCTCTTTAGCGAGTACGTCTGAGTAAACACGACCTGCAGTGAAGTTGTTACGCTTAGTCATCTTGGTGCGAATGAATCGCTCGTAGTGACCAAGGTCAAGGTCAGTTTCAGCGCCATCTTCCGTAACGAACACTTCACCGTGTTGAGTCGGGCTCATTGTGCCTGGATCAACGTTGATGTAAGGGTCAAGCTTCATCATAGTCACTTTAAGACCACGAGCTTCTAAAATAGCCGCAAGAGATGCTGCTGCAATACCTTTACCTAGAGAGGATACAACCCCGCCAGTAACAAAAATGTAATTTGTCGTCATGTTTAACCTGAAATTGGTTGAATGAGGGAAATGGATTACTTCTGGACGGGATGAAAATATACCAGAAGCCCCTTATCGCCACAACGTGAAATCTATCACACTGCTATTTTTTATTTTTTGCTTCAAATCAATTCATGATAAAAGCTTTGATGATCTTTTCTCCGCCACTTTGACTTCATCCCATATGGAATCAAGCTGTTGTAGAGAAAAGTCGGTCAAAATTTTATCTTGCTGACGAACTTTTTGTTCCACACCTTTAAAGCGGCGTGAAAATTTCAGATTGGCTTTATTGAGAGCCGTTTCTGGATTTTTACCCAAATGTCGCACTAAATTGACGGTAGCAAACAACAAATCACCCAGTTCTTCTTCAACTAAATCTTCGTTTGGCGTTACTTGAAGCGCTTCTTCTAGCACCTCATCAACTTCCTCTAAAACCTTATCAGCGACCGGGCCGATAGAGTCCCAATCAAAGCCAAATTTCGCGACTTGCTTTTGAATCTTTGTAGCACGCGAAAGTGCAGGTAGAGAGTTTGGTATTGAGTCTAGAATACTTTCTTGAGTTTTGCCTGCCTGTGCTTTCTCTTTGGCTTTTTCAGCTTCCCAGTTGGCATTAATTTCTTCATCACTGGCAAACTCTGTATCAGAAAATACGTGTGGATGACGGCGCGTCAGCTTCTCATTGATACCGTCGACCACATCAGAGAACTCAAACAAGCCCTGCTCTTTCGCCAATTGGCTATAGAAGATCACCTGAAACAACAGGTCACCCAACTCTTCTTGTAAGTTTGGCCAATCTTTATTGTGAATCGCGTCCACCACCTCATAGGTCTCTTCGATCGTATGCGGCACAATGGTTTCAAAATTTTGTTTTAAATCCCAAGGACAGCCACCCTCAGGATCGCGCAGCTTAGTCATGATCTGTTCAAGTTGTTCAATCGGGTGATTCATCGTTTTCTTCCTATTCACTGTCTTTGATTTTTAAATTTAAAACTTCACTAAAACTAAAAAAGGTGAGCAGCCAAAACCACTCACCTTTCTATTTTTTCGGTCATCCTCAAGAGCGAAGAATGAGCGAGTTGGGGATCTCAAATCGCTTGGCGAGATTCCCTATCACGTTCGTCCCTCACTGTAGGGAATGACGACTATCTTTGTTTTACTAAGTAATTGGCTCTTCTAACAAGGCAACAAACTTACGAGACTTCTGAGCATAGCTTGCCTATGTGATGAAGCGAGTATAGTGCAGTTAACACAGTTAGAAGGCCAAGTACGACGTAAAAACTAGCCTAGGCGTTTTACGCTCATAACATCTTTGATCTGTTCTACTCGGCTTGTCACTCGACTCAGAATTTCAATATTGGTCACTTCCAAATCGAAATCCATCACCGACAGCTGACGTTTATAGTCAATACGGCTCTTCATTGTCGTCACACTGACTTTTTCGTTCAAGAACAGGGATGTGATGTCTTTCAACAAGCCGGTACGTTCTAGCGCCTCTACACGCAGTGTTAAGATATACGAGCCTACAAAACCATCTCCCCACACCGTATCGATGATACGTTCAGGGGCATGTAGGTTAAGTTCACTTAACTGCTCACAATCGCTGCGGTGTACTGAGATACCACGCCCTTGAGTAATGTAACCTTTGATCACATCCCCCGGGATAGGCTGACAACAACGAGCCAAGTGGGTCATTAGGTTATCAACACCTTCAACAACGACAGCATCCTTTTTCGGACGGCTCTGATGCGCTGGCTTATTGTCAGACTCAAGCAACTTCTCGAGTGCTTTCTTATCTTCTTCTTCAGCCGTCGGCTTATTGACCAGAGCATTGATGTGATTAACCACTTGGTTAATACGCAAATCACCGCTACCAATACCTGCATACAATTCATCAGGTGTATTGACGTTGAATCGTTTCAGCGCATATTGCTCAGCATCTTTCAGTGTTGCGCCGACTCTGCCTAGCTCGACTTCTAGGATGTCTCGTCCAGCTTCGAGATTTTTCTCACGACTCTGAGCGCGGAACCAAGCGTTAATTTTTGCTCGAGCTCGACTTGAATGAACAAAACCTGTGGTCGGATTTAACCAATCACGTGATGGATTCGGTTCTTTTTGAGTAATGATCTCAACTTGATCGCCCATCGCCAACTTATGAGTAAACGGAACGATTCGACCTGCGACTTTGGCACCGATACAACGGTGTCCAACCATCGAGTGAATGTGGTAAGCAAAATCCAACGGCGTTGCACCCATTGGTAAATCGACCACATCACCGCGTGGTGTAAAGGCATAGACTCGGTCATCAAAGACTTGGCTACGTACTTCATCCAGCATTTCGCCAGAATCCGACATCTCTTCTTGCCAGTCGATAAGCTTACGCAACCACGTGATTTTCTCATCGTAGCCACTGCGTACACCGCTAGAAGCACCTTCTTTGTACTTCCAGTGCGCAGCCACACCTAACTCAGAGTCTTCGTGCATTTGCTTGGTACGGATCTGAATTTCGATGGTCTTGCCTTCAGGGCCAAGAACTACGGTATGAATTGATTGGTAACCATTGGGCTTAGGATTCGCCACATAGTCATCAAATTCACTTGGAAGATGTTTATATTTGGTGTGAACCACACCTAGACCGGCATAACAGTCTTGCAGTTGGTCGGCAATAATACGTACCGCACGCACGTCAAAAAGCTCATCAAACTCTAAGCCCTTTTTCTGCATTTTACGCCAGATGCTGTAGATGTGTTTGGGACGACCGCTGACTTCAGCATTGATGCTTGAACGGTTCATTTCTGATGTTAGGTCATCAACAAAGTCAGTGATGTATTGTTCGCGCACGATACGACGCTCTGACAGCTGTTTGGCAATCTGCTTGTAGGTATCTGGTTGTTGATAGCGGAAAGCGTAATCTTCAATTTCCCACTTTAGCTGACCAATGCCTAAACGGTTTGCAAGAGGCGCATAGATGTTAGCACACTCTTTCGCTGCCGCACGGCGAACAGCATCAGGGGCCTTTTTTACCTCGATGAGGTTGCAAATTCGTTCTGCTAGCTTGATGACGACGCAGCGGAAATCATCGACCATGGCCAGTAACATTCGACGAACGTTATCTACTTGTCCCGAGGCAGCACTGCCTTCAAGGGTAACGTTGAGCTGGCCCAAAGCTGCCATTTCTTCAACGCCATCAATTAACTTTACGGTTTCTTTACCGTAGCTTTCTTCAAACGCTTCACGTCCAAAAACGCCGCTTGAAACAACGGGGAAAAGTTGCGCTGCAATTAAAGTGGCACGGTCCATCGACAACGTAACCAAGATTTCGATCATCTCACGTCCACGCCAAAGCAGGAGCGACGCTTGCTCGTGATCTTTTAATAGCTCTTCACAGTGACGATAAACTTTGGTCAGTTTATTCGAGGTTTTTACGTCTTGATTCAGTGACGCAATCCAACTTTCTAGCTCAAACTGTTCGCTTGGGTTTAAATGTGCGCTTCGTACCGCAACCATCATGCCTTCCTAGTTATTATGTTTTATACCCAATTCAATATGACTAACTGATTCCAAGTTAGTTCGACTCATATTGATATCAGCGCAGGCTTCCCTGCGCCTTTGTGATTCATTTTTAAGCCTTATTTAAGGGCTTCTAAGCCTTGATAAAGAGAGCCATCGATTCTAGATGACTGGTATGGGGAAACATATCCAACATACCAAGTTTGGCTAATTGATAGCCTTGTTTTTCTAAACTCTCAGAATCTCTCGCTAGAGTAGCAGGATTACACGAAACATAAACCACACGCTTCGCTCCTAACGCTGAAATTTGATCAACGATCCCACTCGCTCCAGCACGTGCCGGGTCAAGCAATACTTTATCGAATTTCTCTTTTGCCCAAGGCTGTGAAGATAAGTCTTCTTCAAGGTTAGCTTGGTAAAATTCCGTATTGCTTAACTGGTTTAACGCTGCATTAGATGTGGCTTGCTGAACCATTTCATCAACGCCTTCTACACCAACCACAAACGCCGATTGTTGCGCGATAGGCAGACTGAAGTTGCCTAAACCACAAAACAGGTCAAGCACACGCTCATCCGCTTGAGGCTCTAACCACTCAATCGCTTGAGCAACCATCTGTTGGTTCACTTTCTGGTTAACTTGTATAAAGTGGTTTGGCTCAAAAGGTAAGGTTACACCGGTTTCACTATAGCTTGGCGAATCACCCACCAAACGAACCAACTTATCGGTTTCTGGCATCGAGTACAGCGTTGCACCTTCTTCTTTCGCGAGCGTCATCAACGCTTGCTCATCTTTTTCAACCAAAGGTTTAAGGTGACGCAGCACCATAACAAGGCCAGTATCACCCAACACCAATTCAACATGTCCTAAAGACGTAAGGCTACTGAAAGTGTTCAGTAAACTTTTCAGTTTTGGCAGCAATACATTAAGGCGAGGGTCAAGCACCGCGCAGTCGGTGATGTTTTCAATCTGTTTACTTTGTTTCTTACGGAAACCAAACTGAAGCTGCTGTGTCTTCTTATCAACAAATAGACTGATACGCGCGCGACGACGATAACCGGTTTCATCACCGACAATCGGCTGGGCGACTTCGGTGTTAGCCGTTTGGTATTTGCTCATCAGGTGCGTCAAAGATTGTGATTTATGCTCAACCTGAGATGAGTAACCGAGATGTTGAAGATGACAGCCACCACACTGATTAAAGTGCTTACAGAATGGCTTTAAACGCAGCTCACTCGGTTGAAGTAATTTGATGAGTTTTGCTCGCGAAAACTTACTTTTGCTCTCAGTAAGTTGAATAACCACCTTCTCACCGGGCAATGCGCCATCAATGAAAACGGGTTTGTTCTTCTGATAAGCGATGCCAGCGCCATTGTGATCCATTCGTTCAACCAAAACCGATTGATGCTTGGTCTCGAGTTGAGTTTTCTTTTTTGGTTGGAAAAAACGTGCCATTGCTTGTGCCTAATGTATCTTTTAATAAGTAATTGGTATCCAGGACTCACTATTCTGTCTTGGAATCATTGTCGAACGTCACGGCTTTGATTAAGCTTACCGTTCACTTAACCGCCATTGTGTGCGTTATTTTCCCATATCCAGACCTCGATGTAATTAAAGAACATGACCAGATATGGCTTAAGAGCCCGTGTAATTACCTTAACTCTAGCTCCAACCCTAATTATTGGGCTGCTATTGAGTGCATTTTTCTCATTTAACCGCTATCAAGACCTTGAGGGTCAAGTGGTTAACACTGGTACTAGCATCATTGAACCACTAGCGATTGCGAGTGAGTCTGGCATGAAGCTCGAAAGTCGAGAGTCTGTTCGTCAGCTGATTAGCTATGCTCATCGAAAAAATTCTAAGCTGGTGCGCAGTATTGCGGTGTTTGATGAATGTCATGAGTTGTTTGTAACGTCAAACTTCCATCCTGATTTTGAAAGCCTGACCTATCCGAAAGATAAACCGATTCCGCATTTAAGCTCATCGAACCTGCTCGATAACACGCTGATTCTTAGGACACCCATCATCGCTGAGGGACAATACATCAACTCAGCTAATGGCCAGTCTCAAGCGAACCAAGCGATCGGTTATATTGCGATAGAGTTAGACTTGTCGTCACTTCGATTGCAGCAATATCAAGAAGTGTTCTCTGCCTTCTTGGTGCTGATCCTTGGTCTTGGACTTTCTGGGGTATTTGCCTTCCGCTTGATGCACGATGTAACCCAACCGATCACACACATGAAAAACATGGTCGATCGAATTCGTCGTGGCCACTTAGATGTGCGTATCGAAGGCAAAATGCATGGTGAGCTTGATTCACTGAAAAACGGTATCAACGCGATGGCGGTCTCGCTATCAGAATATCACGTCGAGATGCAGCACAGCATCGACCAAGCAACATCTGATCTGCGTGAAACCCTAGAGCAATTAGAGATTCAAAACGTTGAGTTAGACATTGCGAAAAAACGAGCTCAAGAAGCCGCTCGTGTTAAATCCGAGTTCTTGGCGAATATGTCTCATGAGCTTAGAACACCACTCAATGGTGTGATTGGCTTTACTCGTCAGATGCTCAAGACACACCTATCGAACAGCCAAACCGATTACCTGCAGACCATTGAACGCTCGGCCAACAACCTACTCAGCATCATCAACGATATCTTGGACTTCTCGAAACTTGAAGCCGGCAAACTCGCTCTAGAAAACATTCCATTTGAATTCCAAGCGAGCCTAGAAGAGGTGGTTAACCTTCAAGCCACTAATGCTCATGAAAAAGGTCTTGAGCTTACACTTAAGATCGACCCGAAAGTACCACCAGGCGTTGTTGGTGATCCACTGCGTATCCAACAGATCCTGACTAACCTCGTGGGTAACTCGATCAAGTTTACCGAGCGTGGCAACATTGACATCAGCGTTGAACTTCGTTCACAAAGCGAAGACAACATTGAGCTGCAGTTTATGGTTCGAGATACGGGCATTGGTATCTCAGAGCGCCAACAAGCACAACTTTTCCAAGCCTTCAGCCAAGCTGATGCGAGCATCTCTCGTCGTTATGGTGGTACAGGCTTAGGTCTGGTAATCACCCAAAAACTGGTCAGCCAAATGGGCGGAGAGATCAGCCTAACCAGTCGTCTTCACCAAGGTTCAACCTTCTGGTTTACTTTGAGACTATCAACGACTGATATGCCGATGACTGAACTGATTGAGACTCAGTGCCTGCAAGACAAGCAGCTGCTGCTTATCGAGCCAAACATGCAAGCGGCGTCGATTACTCAGCAAATCTTAACCCAAGAAGGCTTGGTGGTAACGTATCGTTCGGTGATGCCTGACGAGTCGACCTCGTATGACTACGTTCTACTCAACCTAGCCGCGAACCAAGAGTATCAATTTGATACCGTGAGTGGTTGGGCGATTGGCGCGAAGAAAATCGCTCAGAACGTCATTATTGGTACGCCAAGTACCGAGCTTGCATTAGGTGAGCAACTGATGAAAGAGGTTGATGTCCAATGCATCACCAAGCCTCTCTCTCGTAAGAAACTTCTACAAACTCTGATCTCTAATCAAGCACCCACTTTGATTGCACCAGCGATTGAAACGCACTCGGAAGAGAAGCTGCCACTTACTGTATTGGCGGTAGACGATAACCCAGCAAACCTTAAATTGATCACCGCGCTACTAAAAGAGCGTGTAGAGACGGTCATCAGTTGCACCAGCGGACAGAAGGCCATAGACAAGGCGAAGGAGACCCCATTTGATATCATCTTCATGGATATCCAAATGCCGCAAATGGATGGTGTGACGGCCTGTAAGAATATAAAAGAGCTAGCGAATAATGCGAATACCCCCGTCATTGCCGTCACAGCACACGCGATGGTTGGCGAACGGGACCGTCTACTTGAAGCCGGCATGGATGACTACCTCACCAAACCGATAGAAGAGCACGTGTTACAGCAGGTTCTGATTCATTGGAGCCCTACCTCTGAGGTTGAGCACATTGAAAAAATAGACCCAGCCCACCCGGCAGTCTCTGCGGAAGTAGACAACAGCTCAGTTTCAGATTCTGAGGCTAACGTGCATAAGAATATCATCATTGATTGGCAAGCAGCTATGAAGCAAGCCGCCAACAAAGAAGACCTCGCACGCGATATGCTACAAATGCTAGTCGACTTCATTCCTGAGGTTTATGAAGCCGCAGAGAAAGCGATAGAAGACAGTGACTACCCCGTTGAAGCGCTGACACACATCATCCACAAGATGCATGGCAGCAGCTCATACAGTGGGGTACCAAGGCTTAAGTCGGTATGTGCAACGATAGAGAAAGAACTTCGTTCAGGCACTTCTGTTGAAGACATTGAACCGGAGCTTTTTGAACTTCAGGATGAATTAGATAAGGTTCAAGCAACCGCGATTCATTATTTGAAACCAGCCAAGACCTAGCGAATATTTCTTACTCACAAATATTCATTAAACGGTTTACCAGCCAATAAAAAAGCAGAGCTCATGAGCTCTGCTTTTTTCTGTCTAGAACCTAGGGTGCTAGATATAGAGTAGCGGTAATCTATTTACGACTCGAGTAGTACCGTCGCCACCGCATAATGGCGCTCATCAGAGATAGTCAGGTGAATCGACTTTGTACCACTCGCATCTGCGATTTCACGCGCTTTTTTATGCAGGCTTAGAACTGGCTTGCCATGCTCATCATTTGAAATCTCGAAGTCGTGGAAGGTCACACCAAGAGCGATGCCTGTGCCTAATGCCTTAGACGCCGCCTCTTTTGCAGCAAAACGCTTTGCAAGGTAACGCCCTTTTTGCTTAAGTTGCTGGAATACTTCAAATTCAGAATCGGTCAAAATACGCTGAGCGAAAGCCTCACCACTTCGTGATAATGCCTTTTCAACACGTTCAATTTCTGCGATATCTGTACCTAATCCAACAACAGCCATGTTTACCCTACTACCAACTTCTATCTATTAACTTTTCGATTCTACTGATTAACCGCTTAACGCTTACAACTAAACGAATGCCGAGTTAAAGAACTAAGCGTTGTTGCGCGCTGTTTCCATCACGGCTTTCATATCTGCAACGGCTTTATTCAAACCATCAAAGACTGCGCGGCCCATGATCGAGTGACCGATGTTCAACTCGTAAATCTCAGGAAGTGCCGCAATCGGCGCTACGTTATGGTAAGTCAGACCGTGACCCGCATTCACTGTAATACCAAGGTCGTCTGCGTAGCTTGCACCTGCAGCAATCTTTTTAAGCTCGTCTTGTTGGTCTTCTTCAGTTTTAGCATCAGCATAGTGGCCAGTGTGCAGTTCAATGAACGGTGCGCCACACGCTTTCGCAGCATCGATTTGCTCACGATCGGCATCGATAAACAGAGATACTTTGATACCAGCAGCCGACAATTTTTCGGTCGCCGCTTTGATCTTTTCAAGTTGACCAACCACGTCCAAGCCGCCTTCCGTCGTCAGCTCTTCACGCTTTTCTGGAACCAGACAAACGAACTCAGGATTAGTATCGAGTGCAATTTGAACCATCTCGTCCGTTACGGCCATCTCTAAGTTCATGCGAGTCTGGATTGTCTCAGCAAGAATACGTACATCGCGATCAACAATATGACGGCGATCTTCACGCAAGTGAATCGTAATGCCGTCAGCACCCGCACGTTCAGCAATTTCAGCTGCGTGTACTGGGTCTGGATATTTAGTACCACGTGCATTACGTAGAGTTGCAATATGGTCGATATTAACGCCTAAAAGGATTGAGCTCATTTTCCAATACTCCGTGCTCTAGAGAGGGCTATTGTTGGCATAAATAGCTCTCTACTTTTTAATGGTTTGCCGCCAAGATACGGCTTTAAGGCTATGCGTGTAAAGCGTTTTGCCGCTTTTAACTGCTCTTTAGTGATAAACCTACGCTCACTGATTGCGATAAGTTCATCGCCCATAAAAGTCAGGTTATCTCGACGCACCGAAGCGATGAAGCCTTTCTGCTCTCGATAGCGATAAGTCATGCTCGGATCAATCGCTTCGCCAGTGCCCGCGCAGTGTAAAAAGTCGACGCCATACCCCATAGCGGAAAGTAGAGCCAATTCAAAACGACGTAGCGCTGGCTCAGGGTTCTCATTATGAGCGAGTTCTGTTAAGGCATGAAGATAGTCATGAAAAAATGCGGGCATGGCCACTTCGGCCATCAACACTCGCCCAACTAATTCATTAACGTACATTGCTGAATACAGATTAATGCCGGCAAGAGGAAGCCCCAAGCTGATCGGTTCAGCTTGGCGCAACGTTTTCATTGAACCATTGCCAGACCACTTAAGCAGTAGCGGCGTAAAAGGTTGCAATGCACCTTTCAAATTAGAACGCTTACTCCGCGCACCTTTAGACATCAACGTCACCCGACCGTACTCTTCGCTGAAGACGTCCAGAATCAGGCTCGACTCACTGTATGGTCGACGGTGCAACACAAAGCATCGCTGTAACCCTTCGCTCAATCACTTACCCTTCTTACAGATACAAAAAGAGAGAGTTCGCACTCTCTCTTGTATTTATATTCAATTCAACTTTCTTAATATCAGAAAGTGACGTTCAATATATTATAGATCGTCGATGTAGCCTAACGAGCGAAGTGCACGCTCATCGTCAGCCCAACCAGACTTAACTTTAACCCAAGTCTCTAGGTAAACCTTACGACCGAACAGTTCTTCCATGTCGATACGAGCTTCACGACCAATCGTTTTGATCTTCTCGCCCGCTTTACCAATTACCATCTTCTTCTGACCAGTACGTTCAACAAGAATCAAAGCATTGATGTGGAAACCATCATTATCTGGGTTGTAATCAAAACGCTCGATTTCAACCGTTACTGAGTAAGGTAGCTCTTCGCCTGTGAATCGCATCAGTTTTTCACGGATGATTTCAGAGGCCATAAAGCGCTGTGAGCGATCCGTTACGTACTCTTCAGGGAAGTGGTGCGTCGCTTTTGGTAAAGAATTACGAACGTGCTTACGCAGTACATCGATATTCTTACCTTGCTTCGCCGAGATTGGCACAACATCAAGGAAGTCCATCTTCTTAGACACTTCCATCATGTGTTGCATCACGTCTGTACGGTCTTGAACGTTGTCTACCTTATTAATACAAAGGACTACTGGGAAGTCTGTTTTTCTCAGCTTGTTCAGTACCATTTCATCGTCGTCAGTCCAGTGAGTACCGTCAACAAGGAAGAATACTAAGTTCACATCGCTCAATGAGCTATTCGCCGCACGGTTCATCAAACGGTTGATTGCACGCTTTTCTTCGATGTGAAGTCCAGGAGTATCAACGTAGATCGCTTGGTAATCGCCTTCAGTTTCTACGCCCATAATACGGTGGCGTGTCGTCTGAGGTTTACGTGATGTGATCGAGATTTTCTGACCCAAAATATGGTTCAGAAGCGTCGATTTACCTACGTTTGGTCGACCCACGATAGCGATGAAGCCACAGTGTTGGTTTTCCGGTAGGCCCGTTTTTTTGCTATCAGATGAAAAGAATGCATCGATATCGAAATCTTGATTGTTATCAGACATTGCTTAATTGCTCTAATGCTGTTTCAGCAGCCGCTTGTTCTGCCTTGCGGCGGCTAGTGCCTTTACCGATAACAGGTTTATCCACACCTGCCACTTCACACTCAACCGTAAACTCTTGGTTGTGTGCTTCACCTTTAATATTAGTCACTGTGTAGACAGGTAGGGGATTTCTTCGACCTTGTAAAAACTCTTGTAAGCGAGTTTTTGGATCTTTTTGAGATACACCAGGCTGAATAGACTCTAGGCGAGATTGGTACCAGCTTAAAATAATACGGCGAACAACCTCGGTATCACTATCTAAATAGACAGCGCCGATGATCGCTTCAACTGCATCCGCTAGAATAGAATCACGACGGAAACCGCCACTCTTCAACTCACCTGGACCTAATTTTAAGTAATCTCCTAGTTCGAATTCACGACCTAGTTCTGCCAATGTATGACCACGTACTAATGTTGCGCGCATGCGGCTCATATCACCTTCGTTTACCTTAGGGAAACGGTGGTAAAGATCATCAGCGATAACAAAACTTAAAATTGAATCGCCCAGAAACTCAAGACGTTCGTTATGTTTACCTGCGGCACTGCGGTGAGTCAGCGCCAAATGGATAAGATCGGCATCATTAAACTGATAGCCAATCTTTCTCTCTAGTTTATCAATTGGAGAATTCATGCTCTCTCGATGTGTTATGTGATCGATTAGTGAATCCCACCGATGCGATTAAAACGCACACCAGTAGGAATCCATGTTGGAAGTACACTGTCTGAACCGCGTTCGAATTCGAAGCTGATCCAAATAGCAACGGCCTTACCAACAAGGTTTGCTTCAGGGACAAAGCCCCAGTAACGGCTGTCAGCACTGTTGTCACGGTTATCACCCATAACAAAGTATTGGCCTTCTGGAACGATCCACTCGTTAACACCATTGCGAGGTTGATATGCTTGCACACGATCACGGCGTAATGGGTTAACTAAGATTTGGTGCTCCACGTCACCCAGTTGTTCATTCAACTGAATTAGAGGCACACCATCTTGAATAAATTGGCTTTCTTCAACGTTACTCAACTTCACTGGTTTACAGCTACTGCCACCCTTCGCTTGAATGCAGATTTCTTTATTGCTGCTGTAGCGAATGGTATCACCCGGCATACCAATAACACGCTTGATGTAGTCGATATTCGGCTGAGGTGGGTATTTGAATACGATTGAATCACCACGTTCTGGTTTGCCTGTTTCTACCAATTGAGTGCGCCATACAGGATCTTTTAGACCATAAGCGTACTTTTCTACCAAGATGAAATCACCAACCAATAGTGTTGGCATCATCGAGCCAGATGGAATTTGAAACGGTTCATAAATAAATGAACGCAAAACCAAAACAAATGCAATTACAGGGAAAATGGACACACTGTTTTCAACCCACCAAGGCTGAGCCGTAACTTTTGCGCTGGTTGCAGCGTCTAGGCCATTCGACTGTGCTTCAACGTCAGCCAGTTTTTGTTGGCGCTTCTTCGCCCACACAAACTTTTCCAACGCCCATACAATGCCAGTCACTAGAGTTACGATCACTAAGATAAGCGAAAATGTATTAGCCATTGATATCCCTTAAATTTCATTTCTTTAAAAATAACGAAAGTGAAAGAGCATAACTCTTTCACTCTGCTTAATATTTCTAATTTGTATCAATCATGCTGACTAAATGCTGGGAAGATTACGCAGGAAAAATCGTTTAGTTCGAGGCGCAAAGTGCAGTGACTAGTGGGCCTAATTGCAATCTTTGCAACAAAGAAATAAACGATTTTAACCAGTAATGTTCAGCAGATAGTTAGTGCGATTGATACCTAGTCTTTGCCAACATGAAGAATTGCTAAGAATGCTTCTTGAGGCAGTTCAACGTTACCGATCTGCTTCATACGCTTCTTACCTTCTTTTTGTTTCTTAAGAAGTTTCTTCTTACGACTGATATCACCACCGTAACATTTTGCGATTACGTTCTTACGCAGTTGTTTCACTGTAGAACGAGCAATAATGTGGTTACCAATCGCGGCTTGAATCGCGATATCAAACATCTGGCGAGGGATGAATTCTTTCATCTTCTCAACCAGTAGACGACCACGAGACTGGGCAATATCTTTGTGTGTAATGATCGCCAGTGCATCAACCGTTTCACCATTCAACAATACATCTACACGTACCATGTTTGATGCTTCGTAACGTTGGAAGTTGTAATCCAATGATCCGTACCCGCGAGACGTTGACTTCAGACGGTCGAAGAAGTCTAGAACCACCTCAGCCATTGGAAGATCGTACGTCACAGCAACTTGGTTGCCGTGATAAACCATGTCGACTTGCACGCCACGCTTCTCAACACACAGTGTGATCACGTTGCCTAGGTAATCCGAAGGTACCAGAATATTACAGCGAGCAATCGGTTCACGAATTTCTTCTAAGTCATTAATAGCAGGCAGTTTAGCCGGGCTATCAACATAGAGAATTGTGCCATCCGTTTTTACAACTTCGTACACTACGGTTGGTGCCGTTGTGATTAGGTCTAGGTCGTATTCACGCTCTAAACGCTCTTGGATGATCTCCATGTGAAGCATTCCTAAGAAGCCACAACGGAAACCAAAGCCAAGTGCTGCTGAACTTTCTGGTTCGTAAAATAGTGATGCATCGTTCAGGCTTAGTTTGCCTAGTGCGTCACGGAAGTTTTCGTAGTCATCAGACGATACTGGGAATAGACCTGCGTATACCTGAGGCTTCACTTTTTGGAAACCAGGTAGACGTTCTGTGCTGCCGCCTTTTGCAAGCGTCAACGTATCACCAACAGGTGCGCCAAGGATGTCTTTAATACCACAAACAACCCAGCCAACTTCGCCAGTATTTAGCTCAGTTGTGTCGATTTGCTTAGGTGTGAAGATACCTAGACGGTCAACACCCCAAACTTGGTCTGTCGACATTACTTTAATCTTGTCGTTCTTCTTCAGCTTACCGTTCTTGATACGAACCAAAGAAACAACGCCTAGGTAGTTATCGAACCAAGAGTCAATGATCAGAGCTTGTAGTGGCGCTTCTGGATCACCTTCCGGTGGCGGGATAGCCGTTACGATGTTTTCAAGAACGTCATCAACACCGATACCGGTTTTTGCAGAACAACGCGTCGCTTCCATCGCATCGATACCAACGATCTCTTCGATTTCTTCAGCAACTCGTTCAGGTTCAGCAGCAGGTAAGTCAATCTTGTTCAAGATTGGCACTACTTCCAGTTCCATTTCGATCGCGGTGTAACAGTTTGCTAGAGTTTGAGCTTCAACACCTTGGCCGGCATCTACTACAAGAAGCGCGCCTTCACAAGCGGCTAGAGAGCGAGATACTTCGTAAGAGAAGTCTACGTGTCCAGGGGTATCGATAAAGTTAAGTTGGTAAGTTTCACCATCTTTAGCTTTGTAATCTAAAGTCACACTCTGCGCTTTAATTGTAATACCACGCTCGCGTTCTATATCCATAGAATCGAGGACTTGAGCTGCCATCTCACGTTCACTTAACCCTCCACAAACTTGGATTAAGCGGTCAGAAAGGGTCGACTTACCGTGGTCGATGTGGGCGATAATCGAAAAATTACGAATGTGCTTCATAGGCTTGGTGTGACTAAACTCTTTGAATAGGGATAATAAGAAAGCCGCAACGCGTCCAATCTACAGTCAGCATTGGTGGCGGCATTTCAATCAAGTTGGCAGATTCTACCCAATTTAAGGGCAATAAGCATCATAAATTAGATGAGAGACTTGCCTAGGATTCTAATCAAGACAACTTCTTGCTTGGATTTATCTTCCATTGGTTTGGCTAAGCGCTTCGCCAAACCAATACCACCAGCAGTAAACAGCGCTGCAGTTAAGATAACAATGCCCTCGCCCCCTTGAAGTAAGGGTTGTAACAAGAGTTGTCCAAAACCAGCACCAACCATCAACATGAAAAGCGGGATAAGATAAACAATAGCCGCAGACTGAAGTAGGCTTTTTTCTGGAAAGCCAATTTCTACGATCTGGCCTGCTTTAACTAAACTTTGGGTTTTAAGCTGCCAAAACAAGGATTTATTGCCAACAGCCTTGGTCACGATACCCGTTCCGCAGCTTTTTTGAGATGAGCAGCTGCTGCAACTGGTTTGTTGTTCGCAGTTCAGTTGAACAAAATATTGCTTACCTTTTTGTTCGACTGAGCTAACGGTTGCCAACGCAGTCATCATTGCGCTGGTGCCGGTTTATTGAACGTGACGGATTGAGCGATACGCTTGGCCGTTGCTGGCGGAATATCACCAACCACAGAGATTTCTTTGTCGCCAATCACTAAGCTGTGCAAGGTTCTTCGCCCTTGGCGTACCAGCTGTCCTTTCAATGAATGTTCGTCTTTATCGGCGATATAAACCGAAAAGCTAAATAATCCATCACTGAAAAGCTGGCTTTCAACCATTTTTTCAGTCGCAGCCATTTGGTAACGGCTGAGTTCTTTCGATTTAAATCCTTCTGGCACCCACGAGGCTTGCCAGTCGGTCTCACTCACCAAGCCTTCTGGCAATGACAAAACCTTCGGCAATTTAGCTTGATTCAAGCCGCCCATTGCTTCTGCAATTTTATCGTTCACGACATAAGAGATAGTGCGGTACTGCTCAAGCACTTCGCCATCACGATCCAAAAGATCGGCACGCAAAGGAAGGTTGGTTTTCTCGTCGACCCAAACCACATAAGAGTATCGAAGGCCGTCTTTCGGCACTACGCGTAATACTTGCGTGGTACTGCCCGCCTCACGAGAACGCCCAACTTTTACAAAATCGTAGTATTGGTTGAGAGAATCGATATCTCGATTAATCATCGGTATGACAGGTGCAACCATGCTGCCAGACTGAATAGTAAATGGCTCTGTACCCGGTTCGATGTAGCTAACTTCATTGCCACGTCGAATAACCTCACGAACAGGGCCGCTTAGATAAACAAGGTGTGCAAGTTGTTGGTCGTCGTTAACTGCATGACGATAAAGCAGAGGTTCAATACTGCTCTTCTTTATCAATATGTAGGAGAGTTCGTAATTTAGATGCTGACTGGCCTCGTTCATTTGATGTAACAAGGCCTTTGCAGTGGTTTCCTCTGCAAAGGCTGTTGGAGACATCAAGCTGAACAGTGTCAGTGCACTGACCAGGATTTTCTTCATTCAATATCCGATTCTAGGTGTGCATCTTCCATTGGCGATGCATCACTGTTTAATCTTAGTTGTAGCTCATAATCTTCTAACAATGCATGAACGCGTTTGCGTTGCTCTTGCATGTTAGCTTCAGATGCAGGTCTCTCAACAGAGTCACGCGTTAAGCTTACTGGTTCCGCAGAACCTGCAAATGGAATCGTCTGGAGTACAGGCAACTGCTCTGGAGCTGCTGGATCGCTGCCGCCGTATTGCTGAACACCTAATACAACTGCTAATGAAACACACGCTGCCACGGCAACTTGTCCAAACTGTTGTAACCACGCAGGAAGCTGACGCTTCGCTTGCTGAGGTTTAGGCTGCTCTTCTATCGGAGCAACAATAGGTTCAACATTCACTTGGTGCAGGTTCGACATTGAACCATGTGCAGGCTCATCATCAAGCGCTGCCGCTACACTGTTAGCAATGTTCCACTCTGGAGTTTCTGGCGCATCCCCACGCATAACATCACCAATTAAATGGTAACTCTGCCAGGTATCCATGCTTTCTTGATCAGATTCGAGATCTACTATGAGAGCTTTATCGATCGTTTCACCATCCATGAGTGCCGAAAGCTTTTCTTTATCAGCCATTATTTTCACCATAATTATTACAAGTTCTAGCGTTGTAAAAGAGGTTTAATTTTCTTTTCTACCGCTTCACGAGCTCGGAAAATACGCGAACGTACGGTTCCTACAGGGCAATCCATTACTTCTGCAATCTCTTCGTAGCTCAAACCTTCGAGCTCACGCAACGTCATTGCAGTTTTTAAGTCTTCGGGTAGCGCTTCAATCGCTCCAAAAACAACTTGTTTCAATTCGTTTGACAGCGTTAAGTTCTCAGGGTTCGATATTTCTTTTAACGCGCTGCCTGTTTCGTAATATTCTGCATCTTCTGCATCGACATCTGTTGCTGGCGGCCTGCGGCTCTGGGCAACAATATGATTTTTAGCGGTGTTCACGGCAATTCGGTACAACCATGTATAGAAAGCACTCTCACCACGAAAGTTAGGTATCGCGCGGTAAGCTTTAATAAAAGCTTCTTGTGCTACATCAGGTACATCACCGGAATTATTCACGTATCGAGAGATAAGATTACAAACTTTGTTTTGATACTTAACCACTAATAAGTTAAATGCCTGCTTATCTCCACTCTGAACTCGCTCAATCAACACTTGATCGGTTAGCTGCTCGTTCATTCGAGCGGGTACTCCTATTGTTATAACCCTTACCTTCACAGATATGGGTACTAATTATGCGAAATGTAGTATTGACACCACCGTCTACAAGAGCACTATTGTGACTAAGCCAAATACCGAAAGTTCCAACTTTCCTAAAATTATTTGCCATTATTGTTTCACAATGTGATGTAATAAAAATAGTTATCCCTATCAATTTGGGGAAACTTGAGCAAAAGCAATGGTATTGAGCAATTAAATATTTCTAGATAGCTGTCTATATATTGATTTTGTGTCGTGTTTTAGGATGACTAGGGAAAGATTATAACAGTCTTACCCAAACTCCTAAAACAAGACGAAGTCAATTGAGCATGGACAACTCGACAATAGCCCGGGATTTAATAAGTTTTATGAACGCAAACCGTGAACATCAGTGTGATGTATTAGTGGTAGGAAGTGGTGCGGCAGGCTTGTCATTAGCCTTACGCGTAGCAGAACATGCAAAAGTAATTGTATTAAGCAAAGGACCACGCAGCGAAGGATCGACGTATTACGCACAAGGTGGTATTGCGGCGGTGTTCGATGAATCGGACAGTATTGAGTCTCATGTAGAAGATACTCAAATTGCTGGGGCTGGGTTATGCGAAGAAGATACAGTTCAATTCATTGCTGAAAATGCTAAAGAGTGTGTGCAATGGCTGATTGATGGTGGTGTTCCATTTGATAAAGATGAGAACAGCACAGAAGGCCAACCAAAATATCACCTCACTCGTGAGGGCGGCCACAGTCACCGCAGAATTCTGCACGCTGCCGATGCAACTGGCATGGCGATGCAAACCTCACTGCAAGATAACGTCAAGAATCACCCAAATATCGAGATCTTCGAGCGTCACAATGCGCTGGATTTAATCACTGAAGATAAGATAGGTGGTTCGAAAGACAAGGTTATCGGTGCCTATATTTGGAACCGTAACCAAGAACACGTTGAAACCGTGCGCGCTAAATTTGTTGTATTAGCAACAGGCGGCGCTTCAAAAGTTTACCAATACACCTCTAACCCAGATGTCTCTTCAGGTGATGGTATTGCTATCGCTTGGCGTGCGGGTTGTCGTGTGGCAAACCTTGAGTTCAACCAGTTCCACCCGACTTGCTTATTCCACCCAGAAGCGCGTAACTTCCTACTAACGGAAGCATTGCGTGGTGAAGGTGCCTATTTGCGTCGCCCAGATGGCTCTCGCTTTATGAAGGACTTCGATGAGCGCGGTGAATTGGCTCCACGTGATGTGGTTGCTCGTGCGATTGACTTTGAAATGAAGCGCTTAGGTGCTGACTGCATGTATGTTGATATCAGCCACAAACCTGAAGAATTCATCACGACGCATTTCCCAATGATCCATACTCGCTTGATGGATTTGGGGATTGATATGACCAAAGAACCGATTCCAATCGTACCGGCAGCTCACTACACTTGTGGTGGTGTCATGGTCAATAAGCAAGGTCAAACTGACCTCACTAACCTATATGCGATTGGCGAAGTGAGTTATACCGGCTTGCACGGTGCAAACCGTATGGCTTCAAATTCACTGCTTGAGTGTGTGGTATACGCGTGGGCAGCCGCAAAAGATATCGTTGAAAACATCGACCAATCTCAACTGTGCGCTGAACTTCCGGCATGGGATGAAAGCCAAGTCACCAACAGTGATGAAGAAGTGATCATTCAACACAACTGGCACGAGCTAAGACTGTTCATGTGGGATTACATGGGTATTGTTCGAACGGACAAACGCCTTGAACGTGCAATGCGCCGCATTCAGATGTTGCAGCAGGAAACTCATGAGTACTACAGCTACTTTAAGGTTTCAAATAACCTATTAGAACTGCGTAACTTACTACAAGTGGCTGAGTTGATGGTTCGCTGTGCAATGCAACGTAAAGAGAGCCGCGGCCTACACTACACGCTGGATTACCCAGAACTTGCAGAAGACAGCGGCCCAACCATTCTGACACCAGAGAAAAGCCAGTCTTGATTTTTGGTCATGGAAAAAGACGACAGGGAGCCTAGAGCTCCCTTTCTTTTATCTTTGGTTCTTGTTTATCCAATGCTTTCGTTTATCAAACGGACTCGTTGTAAATGCGCCAAGAAGTGTCGATATTCACGTTCATTGCAACTATCTCGCCACAACAAGACTGAATATCCGCACTCAAACTGCAATTTAACGAAGAACTGCGCCCAGATCTTATCAACGGACTTAAGTGTGTAGGCTTGCTCATTGAGTCGGATCTCGCCATCTTCTTTATAGTCAAAGCACCCATGTGCTGTATTAAAAATTACATGATTGGCTTTAAACAAACTGAACACTAAAGCTAAACAATAGAGGGCAACAGCGAGTGGAATAGAAGAGAAAACGATGAAAAACAAAAGGCACCCAAAAACAGTGCCTTTTGCAAATAATGCGAAATACGAAGGGTTAAGCTGAAGCTTAACGAACCTTGCTGAGGTTATGCGCGACAATTTTATCAACCATTGAAGCATGGCCTAGGTTTTCACTGCGTCCGTGTCCCATTACCCAAGTAAACAGGTCTGGGTCATCACACTCTAATAGAGAAACAAACTCACGCTGCTCCTGCTCTTGCAATGAATCAAAACACTCTTCAAAAAATGGCATGATAACTACGTCAAGTTCCAACATGCCACGACGGCAACCCCATTTAATTCGTGCTTTCTGCTCTGCAGTGTACATTGGCTATCCTCACCTATAATTTTTCTTTCTCGGAGTGTAACAAGTCATACGCTCTGCAACTACTATGTGAGTCACAGTCCCTATCTAAGCTCACAAAAAAACCTAAGCTGACAAAGAAACAGAACCGGATTAACATAGAGCCAAATAAAATTCTTAGGAAAGATAAAATGGATTGGAAAAACACATTTCAGCCGCTCGCTCATACGCAAAAAGAATCGCTTCCAGATCTGATGATGACACACGTGTCAGACTGGAGCGCAATTACCATGATAGGCGATGACAAAAAGTCGTACCTACAAGGTCAAGTTACGTGCGATGTCGTCACTCTTCCTAATGATGAATCTACATTAGGTGCGCATTGTGATGCGAAAGGAAAGGTATGGAGTATCTTTCGCTTGTTCCACCACAACGGTGGCTACGCACTCATGCAGCCTAAGTCTGCGATTGAAGTCGAATTAGTTGAAATCAAGAAATACGCTGTATTCTCTAAGGTTGATATCGAGCAAACGTCTGACGTTGTTATCGGTGTCATGGGCGCGTCCGCTGATCAATACATTGACTCGATTTCAGAAAGCCAAGGTAAAGTGCGTGTAATCTCTGGTGGCACCGCTGTTCAAGTCTCTGACAACCGTTGGGCTCTACTTGTTACGCAAGAAGCAGCAGAAGCCTTGGTATCAAGCAGCACTGCAGAAAAAGTATCAGAAGCGCTTTGGCAGTATCATGAAATTCTTGATGCTCAGCCGAACCTATCGAAAGCAGAGCAAAACGAACACATCCCTCAAGCACTCAACCTGCAAGCGATTGGCGGTATCAGCTTTTCAAAAGGCTGTTACACAGGTCAAGAAACAGTTGCTCGTGCTAAATACCGTGGCATGAACAAGCGTGAAATGCGCATTGTTTCAGGAACGAGTTCAGATGTATTGTCTCTAGAGAATACGATTGAACTAGAGCGCAGCGTAGGTGAGAACTGGCGCGGTGCAGGCCGACTATTAAACGTCTATCAATTTGCTGATAATCAGGCGATTGGTTTGATGGTGTTGCCAAACAACCTTGATGACGATGTTCAGCTTCGATTGACTGCGCAACCTGAGCAAGTATGGAACATTCTGCCACTGCCTTACAGCCTTGACGAAGAGTAGCCACGTGGAAACACTGATTACACAATGGTTAGATCAACAGCAGGTGGACTATCGCCTGTTGGTGCAAAGCAAGCCAACCACCAGCATCGAAGAGACCGCGCAAGAACGAGGCATTAATGCCTCTCAAATGGTCAAGTGCATCCTGCTTAAGGATATGGGAAACCAGTATGCGTTGGCCTGTACTCCTGGCGATCGCTCTATCGATCCAAAAAAAGTACGCTCGGTACTGAATTGCCGTCGAATGACCTGCGTATCACTCGCTGATGTTGAAGCCATCACCGGCTTTAAAGCTGGATGTGTTGGGCCTATTGCTCTAAAGAGATACATGCCGATCATTTTTGATCCTTCCATTCAGAGCAACTCGACCGTTACCATTAGCTCAGGTGATCGAATGGCTGGCGTTGCGTTGGATCCCAATGATCTCATAGCACTATGTGCACCGATCGTCGCTGACATCAGTCGATGAACGTTTCGAACAGATCATGCTTCGCAAGCTTCATGTTAATATTTCATTGAGTACATTTTTAGTGTGAACTTCGTCATAAGAAAAACACGCCCACCCTAAATAGTTACTCAAAATAAAAGCATAAGTAGTCATAAGGTTGAATTTGCGTTATTGTAATTTTACTGACTAGCCTTTAAGCAAATCAGTACAAGTGAATCCACTGAGTAACATCAGTATCCACTTTTGTGTAATGCATCTGTGACTATTCGCCCGTTTTAGACGGGCTTTTTTTTTGTTCAAAATTTACAATTTGATTACACAAACAAAAAAATCCCGCCTATTCTTATACTTGTAACATTAGCACTGCTTAATACCGGACAGGAAAGTTCGTAGCAGTTCACTACTCAGTACTATTTTGGGGAGGAGCTCACGTAAAAATAGATATTTACTGAAGAAAGTGCTTAGAACAGCACAAATATCTAATTAACGTCAACTCTACTGCATATTACTCCATGCTTATCACAATAATTATCTCGGAGTTTTTCTATAATATGCAGGCTAGGTAAATATAAGGATAATTAAAAATGAGACTGTTTAAGCGCTATACACCGAGTATGATTGCTAAACATGTAAGTCGACTTTTCAAAGGACGAATCTACATTTACGGCGTAGGTAAATTTGAGTTTGATAACGGTAAACTCGTACTACCAGACCGAGCAGAGAAGCGTCACTTCCAAACCGTGAAAGAAATAAATAGTGAAATCATGAAACTGCGCTGCGCGTACGCATGATCTGATAGTCTAAAGAATTAAAAACAAAAAGGGTTGGCATTATGCCAACCCTTTTTTCGTGTTCAGATTGAGTCAATGGCAATCAGCTCCAGCTGCTGACCATCAACAACGGCTCACCCGTGCGCGACTATTGATTTGCGATTGTTGATTATTGGTGCGTAACTGGACGCTTGGCTAAATCCGGAAGATTGCCCGACAACCCCAGCGCTCGCTTCATTATCTCATCTTTCGCACCCGGTAATTGACCAGCAAGCTTCATACCGATACCACGAATCAGCTTCTTAGCCGGATTATCGCCTTCAAACAGATCTTTAAAGCCCTGCATTGAAGCAATCATTTTCGCCGCCTCAGCTTTTCTCCAGCGCTCATAGCCACGAAGGTTGCGCTTGGTGCCAATATCCTCACCAGAAGCCCATAGCGTTAACAGCTCTTGCGCTAAGCTTGCAGCGTCTAATAGACCAAGGTTCACGCCTTGCCCTGCTAATGGGTGAATAGTATGAGCAGCATCCCCCACCAAAGCTACACGCTCTACCGCGAAATCTCGCGCATATCGCATACGCAGAGGGAAGGCAAAACGCTCACCAACCACTTCGCATAATCCAAGCTTTGAGTCGAACTCTGCCGTTAGCTGCTTATTAAAATCAGCATCCGACATTGATACAAGCTTCTCGGCACGATTAGGCTCCGTAGACCAAACTATCGAGCTCATATTCGTTGGTTGCATTGGCAGGAACGCCAATGGGCCTTGAGGTGTAAATATTTGACGAGCAACGCTATGGTGCTGCTCTGAGGTTTTGATGTTCGCGACAATCGCACTGTGGCCGTAATCCCAATGAGTTAATGGGATATCTTGTTGCTTGCGAACCCAAGAGTTTGCACCGTCAGCTCCAACAACTAACTTTGCTGTCAGCGCTTGGCCGTTGTCTAACGTTAGCCATGCTTCGCTCTCACCAATCGCCATCGTTTTACACGTTGCAGGCATGTATAGGCTGACATTATCTTGCTTCTTAACCTGATCAAGCAGCGCTAATTGAATTACGCGGTTTTCTACAATATGGCCTAGGTTAGGCTGTGCTAAGCGTGTTGAGTCAAACTCAATGCGAGCAAAGCTGTCTTGTTCCCACACTTCCATCGCTTGGTAGGGCGCAGCACGTCTTTGTTCGATACCTTGCCATGCGCCTAGATTGCGAAGAATCACTTCACTCGAGCGGCTCAATGCCGACACACGCACATCAGGCAATTCGCTAAGCCCTTCGCTAGGCGCTCTGCCTTCAATGACCGCAATTCTTAGATCGCTGTCTTTCAGTGCAGCCGCAAGCGCTAGGCCAACCATGCCACCGCCAACAATCGCGATATCAACACTTTGCATCATTATTTA
This sequence comes from Vibrio sp. 1F263, assembly GCF_041439035.1. Classification (NCBI taxonomy): domain Bacteria; kingdom Pseudomonadati; phylum Pseudomonadota; class Gammaproteobacteria; order Vibrionales; family Vibrionaceae; genus Vibrio; species Vibrio sp. 1F263. The sequence continues at coordinate 57,373 of NZ_JBGONI010000012.1, forward strand.
TTACCTTATCTTTCTACTAGGCCAAGCGTATGACGCAAAAGTGGACCTTTAAGTGGTGGAAGGTTATCAATTACGGCTAACCCAAGGTTTCGCCCAATACGAGCGGTCAAAAAATCGTTTGAGAACAGATGAACTAGGCTTGAAGTCAACGTAATCGTCGTGTCTCTGTCTTGTTCTCTACGCTTTCTAAAGTTAACAAGACCAGTGTAACGCCCAACATCATCCAGTTGGTTACATAACTCTTCAGCCAAAGAAGCCACATCACGAATGCCAAGATTAAAACCTTGCCCCGCAATAGGGTGAAGTGTTTGAGCAGCATTGCCAACAATGGCAAATCGATGAGAGATATTTTGCTGTCGGTGGCGAAGAATCAGTGGGTAGCTCGCACGCTTGCCGACTTTCTCTAGTCGGCCAAGTCGCCAACCGAAGTCATTCTGTAACTGCTCAAGAAATTCGTTGTCGTTTAAGGCCACCACTTTTTGTGCTTGTTCCGGTGACAAACACCAAACTAGCGATAAACGGTTGTCGCTCATCGGTAACAGAGCAACTGGCCCATGATGAGTAAAACGCTCAAAGGCTCGACCTTGATGGGGCTCACTAGCAACGATATTGGCAATCACAGCGACTTGTTCAAAGCCATGCTCACTCAATGAGATATTGAGTTGCTGACAACAGGTTGAGATTGCACCGTCAGCAGCAACCAATAACTTAGTCGTGACGGTTTGCCCACTTGTCAGCTCAATCGTCGTTAACGATTCATCACGTTCAACGGTTCTAACAGACTCAGGGCAAAGCATCGTAATTGCAGCTTCTGATTCTAATTTCTGCTGATAGATCCGCCCAACATCCGCTAACTCCACCACGTAGCCGAGCGCATCAACAGCAAGATCTTCACTGTAGATGTCTGTCATCCCAGCATGACCTCGATCTGATACATGGATATCTTTAATTGGGGTCGCTACCGGAGCGATAGATTGCCAAAGGCGCAAAGAATCGAGGATCTGCACCGTGCCATAAGACAGAGCGATCGAACGAGAATCAAAGCCTGGGTGAGCTTGATGATCAACCTGATAAGGCTCTACTACCGCAATCGATAGAGAACCTTGACTTAGGTGATTCAGAGCAAGGGCTAAGGTCGCCCCCGCCATTGCGCCACCAGCAATTACAACATCATACTGAGCCATTATAACCTCAAACCGACAAGCGGATTAATGAATGGTTGGAGCCGCATCTTCAGATGGGCGAGCACCGAATTCAGCATGAATCGTTAGTGCACACGCTTTTACGTGTTCAATAACGTGCTCTAGAAGCTGCGCTTGCTCTTCCATATCATCGTCTTCGTCAATGCCTAGCTTTGCCATCTCTTCAAGATCAGCTAATGCTTCTTTGGTACCGTCAGACGCTTTATTCAATTGAGCGCCAACCAAGCCTAAACCAGAAATAAAGTGGTTGATCCAATCTGACACACCATCAGCCAAATCAAACAAGCTTGCGCTTGCGTCTTCATCAGGCAGCAACATAGACAGTTCCATGCCTGAACCTGTGATTTCGCTGGTCGTCACCTTTAATGTAGCTTCCGCTAACGTTAATGCGCGATCTGGCCACCCCATGCCTTCATTGGTGTAATCAAAGATAAGTGGTTGCCAGCTTTTATCTGCTAGGTTTAAGCCTCCGCTCAACATACCCGTTAATAAACCATGCATCTCAGCAGGGTTTACGGCTAGGCTTGCCGATTGAAGTTCAGTCGCAACCGTTAGGTAGTCAGGTAAAGTAGTTTCGCTCATCAGATAGCTCGCTCAGTTATTCTTTATATCGATAGTATAATCGTACCACTTCACCCCAATTCTGGTAAGCATCGATCCTGAGCAATTGAAGGATGACTGACTACCAATTGTTCAATTTGCTGAATTACTGTGTGCTCAAGCTCTCATTTACAAACAGTCACTCTGAAAAGCTTGAATCTTAATAGCGGTTTACCTATAGTTTCTCCCTCAGAGGAGATTGCTTCCTCATCGGTACTTGCACTTTTTCTTTCTCAAAAAATGATAAAGAGCAACAGCCTTAAATAGTGCGTTAAAGAGTTCATCCATCATGAGTAATCAAGCGGTAGACGTTGAAATATTAGGAAAACTGACTCGAGTTAATTGTCCTCCTGGGCAAGAGGAGTCATTAATTGCAGCGGCGGCCGATCTTGATAATCGATTGAAAGAGATGGCTGAACGTACTAAGGTAACCAATGAAGTGAAGCTGCTAACGATCGCAGCTCTGAATATTTGTTATGAGCTACAAACCAAGAAGTTTGAAGCAAACGACGAACAAAACGCACTGACCGAGCGAATGGAACAGCTCACGACATCACTTTCTGATGTCCTCAGTAAAGTTAAGCACGGACAGCAATAGCGTACACAAAATTTACCCTGGAGTGTTTGTCAGAGGATTCACGTCCCCGAGCCGATAAGCAATCCCTAAGGGTTAGTACTTGAGTGCTATTGAGCATGCTCGGTCCGCCGAGAAGCCTACGGTAATCATTGCTGATCCGCCTTGAACTCGCTGGTTCAAGGGCCATCTATTCTCAACGGCACTTTGGGGTATCCCTTCTTATGAAGACGCTCACACGCAGCGAATTTCGCAAACAGATCCGTATCAAGCGTAATGCCTTATCTGGCGACCAACAAACTCAATCCGGTTTAGATTTAGTCCAGCAGTGCGCTCAGCTTGATGAAGTTCAATCTGCTCAGCATATCGCACTCTATATATCCATCGATGGCGAACTCGATACACAGCCGTTAATTGAATGGTTATGGGCGCAAGGTAAGCAAACTTATTTACCGGTATTACACCCCTTCTCTGCCGGACACCTGTTATTTCTTCACTATTCTCCAGACACAGCGACCGTCCTTAATAAATACGGTATCGTTGAGCCTCAGCTGAATCAATTGCTCGTCAAACCATGCCAACAACTCGATCTTATTCTCACACCCTTGGTGGGCTTTGACTCTCAGGGACATCGCTTAGGCATGGGCGGTGGATATTACGATCGCACTTTGGCTCGATGGTTTGAGACCGGTAATGGTGCACCCCCGATTGGTCTGGCCCATGATTGCCAACATGTCGATCGCTTACCTATTGAAGGTTGGGACATTCCGTTACCTAAAATCGTGACTCCGAGTAAAACTTGGCAATGGGAAAACAACCATTAAAGCGCTATAATCGCGCCGCAAACGTTAACCTCGATATCCAAAAGTTACCCCAATATCTAAACGTTAACTTCATCATTACGCATACGATTAATTCAAAGCGCAAGACCTTATTCAGGAGAATGGCATGACTCAAGATGAAATGAAAAAAGCAGCGGGCTGGGCAGCACTTCAATATGTTGAAGAAGGCAGCATTGTAGGTGTAGGTACTGGCTCAACAGTAAATCACTTCATCGACGCGCTTGGCACAATGAAAGACAAAATCAAGGGTGCGGTTTCAAGCTCTGTAGCCTCTACTGAAAAACTAGAAGCGCTAGAAATCAAAGTATTCGAATGCAACGACGTATTCAAGCTAGACATCTATGTTGATGGCGCTGACGAGATTAACGGTTCTCGCGATATGATCAAAGGCGGCGGCGCTGCTTTGACTCGTGAAAAAATCGTAGCAGCTATCTCTGATAAGTTTATTTGTATCGTTGATGGTACCAAAGCAGTTGATGTGTTGGGTAAATTCCCACTGCCTGTTGAAGTTATCCCAATGGCACGCTCATACGTTGCTCGTGAATTAGTAAAACTTGGTGGTGACCCAGTTTACCGCGAAGGCTGCACAACCGATAACGGCAACGTGATCCTAGATGTGTACGGCATGGCGATCGAAAACCCAAAACAGCTAGAAGATATCATCAATGGCATCGCTGGTGTGGTAACGGTTGGTCTGTTCGCTCACCGTGGTGCTGATGTAGTTATCACTGGCACGCCTGAAGGTGCAAAAATCGAAGAATAAATAATAGAAGATTGAGTTTTTCTGTTACTTCATTACAGACGGTGCCCTAGGGCGCCGTTTTTTTTGCTTTATTGCTGTAAAATTATGTCTTATTCCGTAATTTTCTTACCCAAAACACTTTTTTTTTGTTACTTTATTGTTCAGAAGACGCACAGGGAAAACGTTTGTCTCCTAACAAAGTGGTGAATTTGTTCCCCTTTCAGCCATTTTGTAGCACGTGCGCCGCATTTGCCCAACCTTTCCATTTTAAGGACGAGAACAATGGCCAAAGTTTCACTGGAAAAAGAAAAAATAAAAATTCTACTTCTAGAAGGTCTTCACCCTTCTTCTGTAGAAGTACTGCAAGCCGCTGGTTACACAAATATTGAGTACCACAAAGGCTCACTACCTGAAGATGAACTTCTTGAAGCAGTTAAAGATGCTCATTTCATTGGTATCCGTTCTCGCACCAACATCTCCCAAGAAGTTATTGATGCGGCTGAAAAGCTGGTTGCAGTCGGTTGTTTCTGTATTGGTACTAACCAAGTCAACCTTCAAGCAGCAGCAAAGCGCGGTATCCCTGTTTTCAATGCACCGTTCTCAAACACTCGAAGTGTTGCTGAACTCGTTCTAGGTCAGGTTCTATTACTGCTTCGCGGTATCCCAGAGAAAAATGCTCTTGCTCACCGTGGTATCTGGAAAAAGAGTGCAGACAACTCTTACGAAGCTCGTGGTAAGCGTTTAGGTATTATTGGCTACGGTCACATCGGTACTCAGCTGGGTATTATTGCTGAAAACCTTGGTATGCGTGTTTACTTTTACGATATCGAAAACAAGCTGTCTCTAGGTAATGCCACTCAAGTTCATACTATGACCGAGTTGCTGAATAAGTGTGACGTGATCTCTTTACACGTACCTGAAACCAATGAAACTAAAGACATGATGGGTAAAGAAGAGTTCGAGCGCATGAAGCCTGGCTCTATCTTTATCAATGCAGCTCGTGGCACGGTAGTTGACATCCCTGCTCTGTGTGGCGCTCTGGATTCTGGTCACCTGTCTGGTGCGGCTATTGATGTTTTCCCAACAGAACCAAAAACCAATGCAGACCCGTTTGAGTCTCCATTAATGCAGTTCGATAACGTGATTCTAACGCCTCATGTGGGTGGTTCAACTCAAGAAGCACAAGAGAACATCGGAGTTGAAGTTGCTGGTAAACTAGCGAAATACTCTGATAACGGCTCTACGCTATCAAGTGTTAACTTCCCAGAGGTATCACTGCCATTGCATACGGGCACATCTCGCTTGCTACACATTCACGAAAACCGCCCAGGTATCCTAACTCAGATCAACACCATCTTCGCTGAAGAAGGCATCAACATCGCGGGTCAGTACCTACAGACTGCGGCTGATATGGGTTATGTAGTTATCGATGTAGAAGCCGATCGCTCTGAAGAAGCACTGCTTAAACTGAAAGAGATCGAAGGCACAATCCGTGCTCGTCTTCTTCACTAATCATCGAGTTAGACCATAAGTAAAAACAGAAAGGCTCTCGCAATGAGAGCCTTTTTAGTATTTGGCCTATCGTAGGTAATTAGATCACCATGATCCAAAAGCCTCTATAGCGCTATCTTATTCTTCGATCTGATAGATCACATTGACACGATCACGAATGGTGATCGTTGAGTCTTCATAAGAGTTCGACTCTGTTCTCGCATCCATCGCCATTGAACGCATTAGCACAGGCTGAGAAGATTGTGCATTGTAATCAACACGCCAAACATCACCTAGCTCACGCTCAAAACCACTCGCTAATGATTTAGCTTTTGATGTCGCATCTTTGATCGCTTCTAAGCGTGCTTGCTCTTGATACTTAGCTTGGTCACGAACTTGCAGCTGGATGTTATCGATCTGGTTAATACCCTGTCCTATTGCAATATCCATGTACTCATTGAGATTAGCGAGTTCATTCACTTGAACGCTCACATTACGTGAAGCGCGGTAGCCAACCAATTCTGGTTTGCCATCTTTTGGATAATGGTACTGAGGAGATAGGTACAGATTAGAGCTGTGTACGCTCGCCTCATCTACGCCGGCTTGGTGCAGCTTATTTAGAAAGCCCGTTACCACTTTATCAACAGTACTTTTAGCCTGTTCAGCCGTCATCGTTGACTCTACCACTCTCACTGAGAATGTCGCCATATCTGGTGTCGCGATGACTTCACCATAACCTGTTGTTGAAATATGCGGAAAGGATGGAGAGTCAGCCAGTGATGGAAAGCTCACAGCACTCAACGCAGCAGTAAGAGTAAGAGACGTTGCTAACATCTTTGGTACAAACTTCATTAGGTAGACCTATGCTAAACAAATGTCCTTCCATCATAGAGTAATTTATCGTTTAGCCAATCCTGATTGTGCACATCTAACAGAACTTTGACGCTGAAAAAACCAACAACTTACTGAGGTAAATGATTGTGAGCAAAACTTAATATCGCCTGGGATACCTCTTTTAGCACCCCACTCTCAAGCTGCCAATGGTGCCAATAGATGCGATAAGACAGCAGAAAGCCAGGGGTAATATCAATCAGAGCACCAGACTCTAGTTCCTCGATAATCTGCAATCGAGGAATCAAGCAATAGGCAACACCCGATAGTGCCAAGCGCACAAATGCTTCTGAACTGCCGACCGTATGATTGATCACACTGTCTCTCGGTACGTTAAAATGGTCATGCAGAAACTTCTTATGCAGATCATCGTATTGATCATAAGAAACCGCAGGCGCTTTGCTTAATGTGGCGTAGTTTACGCCCTCTGAAAAGTAACGCTGATGAAAATCAGGACTCGCCACACACACATAGTCCATACGACCGAGGTAGTCAGCACTGCATCCAGGAATCGCTTGGGGCTCTAAACTGATCGCACCGGCAACCTCACCGCTTTTTATTTTTTCAATGGTTCTAGACTCACCATGAATCGCGAGGTTCAACTCGACTTGACGAGACTTCATCACATCCGACAGTGCAGGTAACAACCATGTCGCCAAACTATCAGCGTTGGTGGCTATGGATATAGATAGTGGTTGAGTACCCTCTTCATTCATTAACTCCGGCACAAGCTCGTGCTCTAACAAGCGAACACGACGATACAAACCCAACAGCTTTTTTCCTGCTGGTGTAGGCCTTGGTGGGTTTTCTCTCACAAGCGCTGGCTGGGCTAACCACTTTTCTAGCTGTTTGATACGTTGGGACACCGCTGATTGGGAGATGTATAACTGCTCAGCGGCCCTCTCAAAGCTACGTTGTTTCACAACGGCATCCAGTGCTTCAATCCATTTATAATCCAATCCACGCATCAATTTTCTTCCTTTTTAAGCTAACCCAATACCACATTAGCAACTCTAATAATGGATTAAAATCATTAATTATACTTATTTAAAGGGTCGGAGTATCTTCGCCACATAGCACGTAAATATCGTTAATTAAGTGGAGGTTAAAATGAGTTTTTGGGTTTTATTACAAGGTTTTGGTCTAGGGGCAAGTATGATAATCCCGATAGGCGCACAAAATGCGTACGTCCTAAATCAAGGCATAAAACGCAATCATCATTTAACGACTGCAACGATTTGTAGCCTGCTCGATACCCTGTTTATCTCATTGGGTATTTTTGGTGGCGGAGCAATTCTGTCTCAAAATGAATTGCTGCTTACCTCTGTGACATTGGGCGGTATCGCTTTTCTAACGGTATATGGTTTGCTATCACTGCGCAGTGCATTCAAAACGCGCACCAGTGATGAATCAAAAAGTGAGGTATTGGCTCGTGGCAAGCGCACCGTTATTTTGGGTGCATTAGCTGTAACAGTATTAAACCCACACCTCTATTTGGATACCGTGGTGATTCTAGGATCCATTGGCGGGCAGTTTGAAGGCAACGACAGAATTGCGTTTGCGATGGGGACTATCTTAGCTTCATTCGTGTGGTTTTATTCCTTATCATTAGGCGCAGCAAAGCTAGGTCCAACGCTATCGAAACCTAAAGTTAAGAAAGGCATCGATATCGCAGTAGCAACCATGATGTTCGCTATTGCACTTGTGCTCGCCAATGGACTCATTGAGCAATACGGGTAAACCTATTCTTCTTTAGTCATCAAACAAACTTTACTCATCCAACAAAAAAGGCGAATAACCTAAGTTATCCGCCTTTCCTTATAAAAGCTAATAGCTATAAAAACTAACTAGAAATTAAGCTTCAACTTTATTCATGTGTACATCCATTTGCGGGAATGGGATTTCGATACCTTCGTTGTCCAAGCCTTCTTTGATAGCTTGCATAAGGTCGAAATAAACATTCCAGTAGTCAGCAGTGCTAACCCATGGACGAACAACAAAATTAACTGAAGAATCAGCTAGCGTGTGAACACCTACTTGAACACCTGGATCTTTCAATACGCGCTCATCAGATTCACAGATCTTAGTCAGTAGCGCTTTTGTCTTCTGAAGATCAGCGTTGTAAGAAACACCAATCATTAGATCAATACGGCGCGTCGCATGACGAGAATAGTTAGTGATTGGGCTACCGATAACGCTTCCGTTAGGTACTACAACCATTTTGTTGTCTGGTGTTGTTAAAACAGTTTGGAAGATCTGAATTGAATCAACTGAACCCGCTACACCACCAATTTCCACGTAGTCACCAGACTTGAATGGACGGAATGCAACGATAAGTACACCCGCTGCAAAGTTAGATAGTGAGCCTTGCAGCGCAAGACCAACGGCTAAACCAGCCGCACCAATAACAGCAACTACAGATGCAGTTTGAACGCCTAAACGACCAAGTGCAGCGATAAGAACAATAACAAACAATAAGTAACGAACTAAACCGTGGATAAATTCCACAACAGCTCGGTCCATCTTCTTCTTCTCAAGAACCTTAGATACGCTATTCGCGACTGCTTTAACAATCAAGTTACCAATAAATAGAATTATCAGTGCAGAGATAATGTTTACACCGTATTGGATAAATAGATCTGAATTATTTGTTAACCACTGCTCGGCCTGAGATAAACCATCCACAATTGGAGTCTCAAGCGCTGTCGAACTATCAGCCATAATGTGCATCCTCTATATAATATGCTATGAGCTAAACTGTCTTAAGCCAAACTTACTTTTACAATAATAAACAGTTTAACTCCTGTTAAGTCACTGTGTTAAAAGTAAATTAAAGCCAAGTCCTTTTTATAAACTGAACCAGGTCCAGTTTTTCGGCACGATATCCTATCTTTGACCGATTGCAAAGTCATATTTATGTAAGCTTTTGAATTAATAAAACTTACCAATAAACGCAAATACCGATAACTAAAAGACTACGAAATTTATTCACCGTAGGCTAGGTTTTTCACATATTTAATACAAGTTTTTATCAGACATAAAAAAACCCGCTCAATGAGCGGGTTTTTAAAACTTAAAGAGTACTTAATTCAAAGAATTATAGTACGTCTACAGCATTAAGGTCAGCGAATGCTTTCTCAAGACGAGTAACCATTGAAGACTGAGCAGCACGTAGCCATACGCGTGGATCGTAGTACTTCTTGTTTGGCGCAGCTTCGCCAGTTGGGTTACCGATTTGACCTTGTAGGAAATCGAAGTTATCAGCAGAGTACTGACGGATACCATCCCAAGTTGCCCACTGTGTATCAGTATCGATGTTCATTTTGATAACACCGTAGCCGATAGACTCTTGGATTTCTGCTTCAGAAGAACCAGAACCACCGTGGAATACGAAGTTTAGAGCGTTAGGTGCAATACCGAACTTCTCTGCACAGTATGCTTGAGAGTCACGTAGGATAGTTGGAGTAAGTACAACGTTACCAGCTTGGTAAACACCGTGTACGTTACCGAAAGATGCAGCGATAGTGAAACGTGGGCTAACAGCCATTAGCTTCTCGTATGCGTATGCTACGTCTTCTGGAGAAGTGTAAAGCTCAGATGCGTCCATATCAGAGTTATCAACGCCGTCTTCTTCACCACCAGTACAACCAAGTTCGATCTCGATTGTCATGTCCATTTTAGCCATGCGAGCTAGGTAAGTAGCACATGTTTCGATGTTCTCTTCTAGAGACTCTTCAGAAAGGTCTAGCATGTGAGAAGAGAATAGAGGCTTACCAGTTTGTGCGAAGAACTCTTCACCAGCGTCTAGTAGACCGTCGATCCATGGTAGAAGTTTCTTAGCAGCGTGGTCAGTATGCAGGATAACTGGAACACCGTAAGACTCAGCGACAGCGTGTACGTATTTTGCACCAGCTACAGCACCAAGAACTTGTGCGCCTTGACCTTCAAGTTTAACGCCTTTACCTGCGAAGAATGCAGCGCCGCCGTTAGAGAACTGAACAACAACTGGAGACTTAACTTTAGCAGCCGCTTCTAGTACTGCGTTAATAGAGTCAGTACCAACAACGTTTACTGCAGGAAGAGCAAATTTGTTTTCTTTTGCTACTTCAAATACTTTCTGTACGTCATCGCCAGAAATTACACCAGGTTTTACAAAATCGAAGATCTTAGACATGGAAATAGTCCTATTTATTCTATTCGTTTTAAGATAAAAAACTTAAGTTTAAAAATTTGCAATCGTTTGCTCACAACTTCCGCTATTCTAGCAAATAAGTGTGATATGCAGCAAACGTTAAAAGGCGAGATTCGTATCTCGCCTTTCTAAATCAATTACGCTTTAGCACGCTCTTCAAGCATTGCTACTGCAGGAAGTACTTTACCTTCAACAAACTCAAGGAAAGCACCGCCACCAGTAGAGATGTAAGAAACATCTGCTTTGATACCGAACTTGTCGATAGCCGCTAGCGTGTCACCACCGCCTGCTACTGAGAAACCTTCAGAGTCAGCGATTGCTTTAGAGATACCAGCAGTACCCGCTTCGAAGTTTTTGAATTCGAATACGCCTACAGGGCCGTTCCAAAGAATAGTTTTCGCGTTGCCGATGATTTCAGCTAGAGCTGCAGTTGAATCAGGGCCAAGGTCGAAGATCATGTCGTCGTCTTGAACTTCAGAAACGTGCTTAATTTCAGCTTCTGCGTTTTCGTCGAATGCTTTAGCACATGCAACGTCAGTCGCTACAGGGATAGCACACTCTTTCATTAGTTTCTGAGCCGTTTCAACTAGGTCAGCTTCGTATAGAGACTTACCTACGTTGTGGCCTTCAGCAGCGATGAACGTGTTCGCGATACCACCACCAACAACAAGTTGGTCAGCGATTTTAGAAAGAGATTCTAGAACGGTTAGTTTAGTAGAAACTTTAGAACCACCAACGATAGCCACTAGTGGGCGAGCTGGGTTGTCCATTGCTTTACCAAGCGCTTCAAGCTCAGCAGCTAGAAGAGGACCAGCACATGCTACAGGAGCGTAAGTACCAACGCCGTGTGTAGACGCTTGAGCACGGTGAGCTGTACCGAATGCATCCATTACGAAGATGTCACATAGTGCAGCGTATTGCTTAGAAAGAGCTTCTTCGTTCTTCTTCTCGCCTTTGTTAAAGCGAACGTTTTCAAGAACAGTTAGTTCACCAGCGTTTAGCTCAAGACCATTTACGTAATCTTTCGCTAGTTTAACGTCACAGTCTAGTGCGTCGTTTAGGTAGTTAACTACAGGAGCTAGAGAGAACTCTTCGTTGTACTCGCCTTCAGTAGGACGACCAAGGTGAGAAGTAACCATAACTTTTGCGCCAGCTTCTAGGCAAAGTTTGATAGTTGGTAGAGATGCTAGGATACGTGCATCTGAAGTTACTTTACCGTCTTTTACTGGTACGTTTAGGTCAGCACGGATGAATACGCGTTTACCTGCAAGTTCCAGGTCAGTCATCTTGATCACAGACATGATTTGTCCTCTCAAATTTAAATAAAAATAAAGTTTTGGAAACTCAGCAACCCTGCTAAGCCTATAAATTATTCAACTGGTAATGCTTTAACTGCTAATAATATGTGGACACTTAGTATTTATTTCAAGCTAAAAAATAAATAATCCACACATTTGCTTCTAGGTCTTACTTCTTGCCTTCTGAAGCTTGCATTGCAAGAACCGTATCCAGCATTCGGTTCGCAAAGCCCCATTCATTGTCACACCACACCAGCATTTTCACTAAGGTGCCATTGCTCACTCGAGTTTGTGAACCATCAACGATTGCGCTATGGGGATCGTGATTAAAGTCGATGGAAACGAGCGGCGCTTCAGTATAGTCAACTATATTGTGTAATGTACACTGGGAAGCATTAACAATGGTTTGATTTACGTCATTAACTTTCACATTTGTATTAATTGTGACACTTAAATCCATCGCAGTGACGTTTACCGTCGGCACACGCACAGATATCGCTTCGAACTTGTTAGAAAATTTCGGGAAGATTCTTTCAATACCTTTATGCAATTTAGTGTCGACAGGAATGATAGATTGGCTTGCTGCTCGAGTACGACGCAAGTCGCTATGGTATGCATCAATAACTTGCTGATCATTCATTGAAGAGTGAATGGTCGTAATGGTACCTGACTCAATACCAAAGGCATCATCAAGTACTTTAATGATAGGGACAATACAGTTAGTGGTGCATGAACCATTGGAAACGATTCGGTGGTCAGCTTCGATAGTATCGTGATTTACACCATAGATAATGGTGTTATCAAGGTCGTTAGCACCAGGGTGTGAAAACAGTACCTTTTTAGCTCCAGCAGCGATGTGCGCTAGGCCATCATCTCGGCAACCGTAAACACCGGTACAATCGAGAACAATATCGACTTCAAGATCACGCCAAGGCAACAGTTCAATATCAGCCAGGTGTAAGATACGAATGGTATCAAACTCGCCTTTATCTTCAGCACCAATGCCATGATGAACATAAATGTGCTCTTGATCATTAGAGATTTTCTTGCCGAAGCGGCCGTGACTGGTGTCGTACTGTAATAGGTGAGCCATAGCGTCAGGCTGAGCAAGCTCATTGACAGCTACTACTTTGATTTGTTGGCTTTTGCCACTTTCATAGACAGCGCGTAATACATTACGCCCTATTCGTCCAAATCCGTTTATCGCGACTTTTAGCATAGTTCCGTACATCTAACCAAAATTTCGTGCAACAGATGATAACTGAATCCTACTCAAAGCGCATTAGTTGAATACTAAAGCTGTCATAACTTCAAAACTTTAAATATAAATAGACGCCACCAACCATAACGTTGATAGCGTTACTATTTATGTATAAGAGACAACAAGCTTGTTGCCATCAGCTTTATCGGAAGTAGCCCGTACTTTTAACTTGGGTTAGTTGATAGTGCACTTGGTGACTCACCAGTTCTTTCACTCATAAGATCAGCCACAAATTGAGCTCTTGAGCCCAAAATAATTTGCAGGCCACTTGAACCTACTTTTATGACCCCCATAGCACCTAGGTCTTTGATTCCTTGTTCATTCACAAGAGCCTGATCTTTAATCTGTAAACGCAATCTCGTAATACATGCTCCTATCGAAGTAATGTTAGCGGCACCACCAATCAAGATTGTGATTTCACTAGCTAAATCTTCATTGTCCAAAGTGATCGCCTTACTTTGAGTATCCTCACGTCCTACTGTTTTCAAATTGAACTTTCGAATAGCAAAACGGAAAACCGTGTAATAAATAGCGGCCATGGTTAGACCCCAAAGAATCACATTGATCCAGTTAGTTTTGAACCCATCCATCGCGGGAAGAACACCAAAAGACACGAAATCAATAATGCCGGCTGAGAAGGTTTTACCAATATGAACATCCAACGCATAAGTCACCGCGTAAGACACCCCTGCCATGATTGCAGAAAAAACATAAAGTAAAGGTGCGACAAAGATAAAAGCAAATTCAACGGGTTCTGTTATACCTGTAACAAACGAAGTAAGAGCAGCAGAGCCTAAAATACCTGCTGCAATTTTTTTATTTTTATCATTCGCTTCATGATACATAGCTAAACATGCAGCAGGGAAAGCAAACATGTAGATAGCAAAATTACCCGATAGGAATTTTCCTGCTTCTTGGTATTCACTGGTTGAGAACGTTTTTACTCCATCTTCAAGCATTTTAAACCAAATGGTATGATCGCCATTTACAATGGTCCCCGCGGCAGTTGTGTACTCACCGAAAGAAAACCAATAAGGGCTATAAAAAATATGATGGAGACCAACTGGAATTAAAGCTCGCTCCATAAATCCGTAGATGAAAGTTGATACGTACATGTTTCCGCCATTCGCCATATGCGATAGCGCGTCAATACCTGATTGAATATATGACCAAATATGGGGTAAAACTAAACCAATTAGGAATGCAGAAAACGCAGTCACAATCGGTACAAAGCGTTTACCGGCAAAGAAACCAAGGAAATCAGGCAGCTTAGTATCATAGAAACGTTGATACATAACGGCTGCGAGGATACCTGCAATGAGTCCGCCAAAGACACCTGTTTGCAATGAAGGAATACCCATCACCATTGCATAACGGCCACCTCCCATCGCCATCTCAGGTGTAATGCCGAGCGCCACCCCCATTGTCGCATTCATCACGACCATGGCGACAATCGCGGCTAAAGCGGCAATCCCTGACTCCTTAGTCAAACCAACCGCGGCTCCTACCGCAAACAGTAAGGCTAAGTTATCAAATATAACGCCACCAGCACGCATCATTAGGGGGATGTCGAGCTTAGCACCGAAGGCAAGTAATAACCCCGCTGCGGGTAATATAGATATGGGCAACATCAATGCTTTACCAATTAAGGAAAGCTTAGATAAGCCGCTTTTAAAACTATCTAGCATAATAAAGTCCTTTAATATCGTTAGAATACCAACGAACTTTATCAAGCTAATTGAATCTCAAGGTTACAAATAGCAAGTAGTTTGTAACCCGATTTTTACAATAGACCTAGGCTGAAAAATGTCGAAGGTACATAGTAATTTCTAGCTAGACATTTAAAGTCAAAAGAAGAACAAGAAGCTAACGAAACACCTCATTATTAATAGCATGTAGGTGTCCAATAAGTGTTTCCGCTGAAATGGAAGAGTCCATAAAGTAGCGATATAACTCGTTGGATACCGCATTCTGAAGAACAGGGTTAACAGCCATTGAATCGGTCAAACTTGGCATAGCTGTACCTTCAGAACTCGCATGAATGTAATCTTGATAAGATTGCTGTTGGCATCGTGATAATTCATTCACAGGTATATTTGCTTGAGCAGGTATTGAACCTTTCTTTTTACTGAAATCTAAAAGAAATTGGGGAGAAGATAACGAGGTCATTACCGATACCATATTATGATCTTCACCCGTTACTTTTGTAAAAAATGCCAAGCTATCAACATTGTAGATAAAACCTTTTTCCGTAGAAGGGAACGCTCGACATTCTATGTAATCTGGAATTTCACCTTCTGCACTAATAAACATCTCTCCCAGAGCCCAATCACCTGTAAATTGAAAGGCAAACTCCCCTTCAAGCAAAGATTTGGTCCCCTGATCCCAACTAATACTCGGTAAATCACTACCGACAATATTAGCCAGAGAGCGAAAGCGCTTAAGCGCCTCAAGTGTTTTATCGCTATTTAATGCGTCAGGGTCTAAATCCACAAATGCCTGTCGATAATAATTTGCTCCACCTACTCCGAATGCAATATTTTCAAAAACTTGCACAATTTGCCAAGAGTCTTCTCCCAAAGCCAAAGGATTAACCCCCTTACTTTTCAGCGTAGTTAATGCTAACAGTAACGAGTCCCACGTTTGAGGTGATGAAAGTTGATGCTGATTTAGTACCTTTTTATTTATCCACATCCAATTTAATCGATGGATATTCAAAGGTATGGCGACAAAATTCCCGTCATATTGGTGAATGGCTTTAATATCAGGATACAGCGACTGATCCCACCTCTGCGATTCTGCGACTTCATTGACATCATTTAAAAAACCTAACGCCGCCCATGACTGAATAGCCGGACCTTCCATAAGAGCAATATCAGGGGAATACCCGGCAATCGCTCTGGCTTGAAGAATCGCTTTGGCAGGTGCACCACCACCGCCACTGATTGGTTCACTTTTTAATGTATAAGGCAGAGATTCAAATTGCTTCTCGATGACCGACCACGCTTTTTCTTCTCCAGCAGCCGTCCACCAATGCAGCATTTCAACAGAGGGGGAAGAAAACGCGGGGTTCGTCGATAACAAAAGACTTAACAGTAACCATTTTTTCATAGAGCATTCACCAAAATAATGTCCACCTCAAGCCCACCTTCTGGTGAATTAGATAACTGAACGTCCCCACCGTGTGCCCTTGTGATACTACGAGCAATTGCTAGTCCCAAACCTGAACCTTCAATGCCTGTGTCATTGTCTCTAAAGTAAGGTTCAAAGACTTTTTCTAACATATCTTCTTTGATTCCTTTTCCTGCATCACGCAGTACGATTTGAATAGAATCAGAGTGAGAAAACATACTGATGTCGACCGTATTTCCATATTTAACGCCATTATCAACCAAGTTGAATAAACAACGTTTGATTGCTAGTGGCTTGCCATAAAGCTCAATCCTTGGCAGATCTATCAGGCTTACGCATACTCCATTTTTGTTATGAACGGCAGCGCATTGGTCAAGGATATCGTTAATATCAATCCACTCTAACTCTTCGTGGATGTCATTATCTCGCATATATTGCAAAGCCCCGTTCAACATCATATCGACTTCGTTCAATAGCTTTTCAAACCTTAATTTTGTTTGCTCATCATCCATCATTTCAGTTCGTAACTTTAAACAGGCTAATGGTGTTTTAATATCATGGGATATCGCATTAAAAAACATATCTCTATCCCGCAAATACGATTTGATTCGACGGTTCATTTTGTTGAAAGCATGAATAGCCGCTCTGGTTTCTGAACTGCCTTCTTCTTTGATTTCTTCAATCTGCATTTGCGACCCCATAAGAGTGGCAGAGCGTGCTAAAGAACGAAAAGGACGAATTTCCTTCTGTAAGACAACATAAGAAACACCCATAAGCATGAAGGTAACAATAAGGAGAAATATGACTTGTCTGCTATCAATGAAATTATCGGTCAGACTATCAAAAGACAGCGGTAGAACGGTGGCTAAATAAAGCCATTCATTCTCTGAAAACTCCACCTGAATCACAGCAATAGGCAAATCCAATTTACCTAATACCAAACTGTAGTCTTTCCACAACGCCGGAAGTTCATAAAGCTTGATACCAGAGTTAAACACCCGTAAATCTTCTCGCTTAGTTAAAGTGACATGTACTTTGCGTGAATCTCTAAGTTGCTGATTCAAAAGTTCAGACGCTTGTACTTCCATCTGAGGAACCAATGAGTAATCAGATAAAGAAGTGATAGGAAGTTTATGGTTATTTATGGATATGAAAAACCTTGTTCCTCCTATATTTCGTAGCTGTTCCAACACCAAGTGACGGTAATTAATGGGTAAGCCAGAGAAGTAATTAATAGTATCTGCTGCAGCTGATGATATAGCTGTCATGGCGTGGCTAGCTGACTCTTTTTTTGATGCTGATGTTGCTGTAAACCATACCGCACCTGCCAGTATTTCAGCCATGAGAATAACCATGAACATAGACAAGGTGATACGAGCAACCATTGATTGAAGTATGTTTTTTTTCAAAATTTAATACGACTAATATGTGAATCGATCACTAACATGTAGCCGCGATGCCTTACCGTCATAATCGTGTTGCGGTCATCGTCTCTTAATTGCTTTCTTAACCGGCTAATTTGTACATCAATACCTCTCTCTAGTGGCTCCGCATCCCTTCCCCAAAGCGCTTGAGCAATATCATTTCGGCTTAGTAGTTGGTTGGGAGAATCCAACATAAGCGTAAGCAAGTTATAATCAGCACTAGAAAGTGAAACCACTTCACCATCTTCATGTTTCAATTGTCGTTTAAGAGTGTCAAACGTCCAATCCATAAATTTCAGAGTCCGCTCACCTTGAGTATGGCTAAACGTGGAACGTCTCAATAAAGCTTTAATTCTGGCTAATAGCTCTCGCGGGTTAAATGACTTAGTAATATAGTCATCGGCTCCAATTTCTAATCCTGCGATTCGATCAGCATCGTCGGTTACTGCGGTGAGCATAATAATGGGAACTTGAGATTGAAGACGTAGTTTCTGGCACAAGGTCAAACCATCATCTCCGGGTAGCATGATGTCTAAAATAATGAGATCTGGAGTGACAGTTTCAAGCTTCTTCCACATCTCATTGCCTTCAAGAGCTGTGATAACCGTAAAGCTTGAACGTTCCAGATATTCACTAAGAGCATCAAGAATGTCCTGACTATCATCGACCACCAAGATTACTTTGTTTGTCATGCTAGACCTTTCATATGAAAACAACGCGCCAACATTCTCTTACTTCGTTATATCTTTCAAGAATATTAATAACGAAATGCGCTCAAACTCCGCAATGTAAGCTGTTCGTTACAAATGACTCTATGCACAGTTAACTCTATTGCTAAATACCTAAACAAGTACTGAGTGCAGGAGTAGGTAACATTTCCTCACTAAATCAATTAAGCGACATACCTCGACAAAATGAATTTATAAATCTAGCGAATGTAATAGCTATTATGCAATGATATCTAAATGAGTCTGACCTAATTCTACGGCTGTTTCTAACCTAGTTTTCTCAACCAAAGGAAAAGGTTATGTCTGGATTTCCAGCGACTCATTTTTGTAAAACGTGCAATAAAGAAACGCCACATAGTGAAGTTCTTGTTCGCCAAACAAGCAGCTATGATACCGACAAAACTTTGTTAGGAAGAATAAAGCTGTTTGCTAATTCAATTATCAATGGTGGTCATTACTACAACATGGATCGTTACGTTGAATGTAAGGTCTGTGGGACTAGAGAACTTGATAATTGGGGAAATGAATTCGAGTAACTCATGTTTCTGAAAGCCAAATAAAAAACCGAGCCAGTGGCTCGGTTTTTTTCTATTCGCGTTACAACGAATGATTAAGCAAGAAGCTCTTTTGCAGTGTTTACTACGTTTTCAGTAGTGAAACCGAACATCTTGAATAGCTCGCCTGCTGGTGCAGATTCGCCGAACGTTGTCATGCCGATGATCTTGCCACCGAAGCCAACGTATTTGTACCAGAAGTCAGCGATACCAGCTTCTACTGCGATACGTGCTGTAACGTCAGATGGAAGTACAGACTCGCGGTATTCTGCGTCTTGCTTGTCGAATGCGTCAGTAGCAGGCATAGATACTACGCGTACTTTCTTGCCTTCAGTTGTTAGTTCAGCAGCAGCGCTAACCGCTAGCTCAACTTCAGAACCAGTTGCGATAAGGATAAGCTCTGGTTTGCCTTCACAATCTTTCAGGATGTAACCACCCTTAGCGATGTTTGCCACTTGCTCTGCGTCACGGTCTTGCTGTGCAAGGTTCTGACGAGAGAAGATAAGTGCAGAAGGACCATCTTTGCGTTCGATTGCCAGTTTCCAAGCAACAGCAGACTCAACTTGGTCACATGGGCGCCATGTGCTCATGTTTGGAGTCAGACGTAGAGAAGCGATCTGCTCAACCGGTTGGTGAGTAGGACCATCTTCGCCAAGACCGATAGAGTCATGCGTGTAAACTTGAATGTTCTGAACTTTCATCAGAGCAGCCATACGCATCGCGTTACGCGCGTATTCCATGAACATTAGGAATGTTGCGCCGTATGGTACGAAACCACCGTGCAGAGCGATACCGTTCATGATTGCAGTCATACCGAATTCACGTACACCGTAGTGGATGTAGTTACCTGAGAAGTCGTTCGCTTCAAGCGACTTAGAACCAGACCACATAGTCAGGTTAGAAGGCGCAAGGTCAGCAGAGCCGCCCATGAATTCAGGTAGCATAGCACCAAACGCTTCTAGTGCGTTTTGAGATGCTTTACGTGATGCGATGTTTGCTGGGTTAGCTTGAAGATCAGCAATGATTGCGTTTGCTTTCTCTTCCCACTCAGCTGGAAGATCGCCGTTAGTACGACGTTTGAATTCAGCTGCTAGCTCAGGGTGAGCCGCTGCGTATGCGTCAAACTTAGCATTCCACGCTGCTTCTTTCGCTGCGCCTGCTTCTTTCGCATTCCACTCAGCTGCGATATCAGCTGGAATTTCGAAAGGACCGTGTTCCCAACCAAGTGCCGCTTTAGTTGCTGTGATTTCATCAGCGCCTAGTGGAGCACCGTGACAGTCGTGCGTACCTGCTTTATTTGGTGAACCAAAACCGATAATAGTCTTAGTACAGATAAGCGTAGGACGAGGATCCGCTTTAGCCGCTTCGATAGCCGCATTGATAGCGTCAGCATCGTGACCATCAACGGCTGGGATTACGTGCCAGCCGTAAGCTTCAAAACGCTTAGGTGTATCGTCAGAGAACCAACCTTCAACTTCGCCATCGATAGAGATGCCGTTGTCATCCCAGAAAGCAACCAGCTTACCAAGACCTAGCGTACCTGCTAGAGAACATGCTTCGTGAGAAATGCCTTCCATCAGACAACCATCACCCATGAACGCATAAGTGAAGTGATCGACGATGTCGTGGCCTTCTTTGTTGAACTGTGCAGCCAATGATTTTTCAGCCATCGCCATACCAACAGCGTTGGTGATGCCTTGACCCAGAGGACCAGTCGTTGTCTCGATACCAGGAGCGTAACCGTACTCTGGGTGACCTGGAGTCTTAGAGTGCAGTTGACGGAAGTTTTTTAGGTCTTCAATTGAAAGCTCGTAACCTGCTAAGTGAAGCAGAGAGTAAATCAGCATAGAACCATGACCGTTAGACAGGATAAAACGGTCACGGTCAGCCCACTCTGGGTTTGATGGGTTATGGTTCAAGTGGCCACGCCAAAGAACTTCAGCGATGTCAGCCATACCCATAGGTGCGCCTGGGTGGCCTGAGTTTGCTTGTTGAACACCGTCCATGCTAAGTGCGCGGATTGCATTGGCTAGATCTTTACGAGAAGGCATGTCTGCTCCTGGATACATAAGCGATTTAAAAAAGAGATAGATGCTAAAGTTTTCATTTTTATTAGCGCGGGTATTCTCTCAAACGACTATAGCGACTGCAAACGTTTTACTGGCACTTTAACGGTCATTTTCCGCAATTTTCGATCATTTACACCACTTAACAATGGCTTCCCCCTACCAACACGCAAACGTTTAGTTATGACATATCCTAAAAAAGAGCTTGTAATTCGACCGTTGGAATTTAAAATAGCCGTCTAGATGTAGAAACACCTACAAAATATACTGTATTGAATGGCGGCGCTTCCTCGATTGCGACGGCATAAATTATTTGCATTTAACTATTTGCAACTAAAAACTAAACTAAAAGTGGAGCTCTCATGGCTAAGCACCTATTCACTTCTGAATCTGTTTCAGAAGGCCATCCAGATAAAATTGCAGACCAAATCTCAGATGCTGTTCTTGATGCCATCATTGAACAAGATCCAAAAGCACGTGTTGCTTGTGAGACTTACGTAAAAACCGGCATGGTTATGGTTGGCGGTGAAGTAACCACGTCTGCATGGGTTGATATCGAAGAAATCACTCGTGAAACAGTTCGTGAAATTGGTTACGTTCATTCTGATATGGGCTTTGACGCTGACTCTTGTGCAGTACTAAACACAATTGGTAAGCAGTCTCCAGACATCAACCAAGGTGTTGATAAAGCCGATCCTAAAGATCAAGGCGCAGGCGACCAAGGTATCATGTTTGGTTACGCGACTAACGAAACACCAATCCTAATGCCAGCTCCAATTACTTACTCTCACCTTCTTGTTAAGAAGCAAGCTGAAGTACGTAAGAGCGGCAAGCTTGACTTCCTTCGCCCAGATGCGAAATCTCAAGTAACGTTCCAATACGACCAAGGTAAGATCGTTGGTATCGACGCTGTTGTTCTTTCAACTCAACACTGTGATTCAGTAACAACACCTGACCTACGTGAAGCGGTAATGGAAGAAATCATCAAGCCAGTACTTCCTGCTGAGTGGATCAACAAAGACACTAACTTCTTCATCAACCCAACAGGCCGTTTCGTAATCGGTGGCCCAATGGGTGACTGTGGTCTAACAGGTCGTAAGATCATCGTTGATACCTACGGCGGCGCAGCTCGTCACGGTGGCGGTGCATTCTCTGGTAAAGATCCATCAAAAGTTGACCGTTCTGCAGCTTACGCAGCTCGTTACGTTGCGAAAAACATCGTTGCTGCTGGCATGGCTGACCGTTGTGAGATTCAACTGTCTTACGCTATCGGTGTTGCAGATCCAACATCTATCATGGTTGAAACGTTTGGTACTGAGAAAGTAGCGCACGAAATCATCATTGAAGCAGTTCGTCAAAACTTCGACCTACGTCCATACGGTCTTCAAGAGATGCTCAACCTTCTTCAACCTATCTACAAGCAGACTGCTGCATACGGCCACTTCGGTCGCGAAGAGTTCCCTTGGGAAGCAACTGACAAAGCAGCTACCCTTGCGGACTTCGCAGGCCTGTAAGCATTACGCAACACGCTTAGCTGAAACGTAATTTTAAAAGCCTCTGTTCTCAGAGGCTTTTTTCTTTCTATTCTTCTATTCTTCTATTCTTCTATTCTTCTATTCTTCTATTCTTCTATTCTTCTATTGT
>NZ_JBGONI010000012.1:80111-113219 GCF_041439035.1 Vibrio sp. 1F263
CTTTCACTAATCAATCCTAACCCTTTCACGTAGCACAAGTGTTAACTTATAGATTATTTTGATAATAGTGGGGATTTTACGTGCTGAGATCAATGTTACGCAAACGTTTAAATTTTAATGTAATAGCACTTGTTAAAAACAAACCATTCTCAGTAACTCATGCTTCTTTGCCACAAACTTTCAGTTCAACAACAAAACACTCAACGACTGCACCCACTCGATCTGAAAATTAATCAAGGTGAGCGCTGGGTAGTCATTGGACGCAATGGTTCCGGAAAAACCACGTTATTAAAGGCACTGGTTAATTTACTTCCCTTCAAAGGCGAAGTCGTCATAAACCAATTGCCGCTAAGTAAGTTAACTTGCCAGCAAAGAGCCAAACAAATCAGTTACCTTCCACAACACAGTCAAGTGGATGGTCGTTTAACACTAAGAGAGTACATTCAACTAACCGCTTCCAATCAAGCCACTTCTAGCTTTTCACTTGACCAAATGAGCAAAGCACTAAAGATCAATACTTTCCTCGAACGAAGAATGGGACAGCTCTCAGGTGGCCAGAGGCAGCGAGCGTATATTGCACGATCTTTATGTCAGAACGCCGAGTTTCTGGTGTTAGATGAGCCTCTAAACCATCTAGATCCATGTGCTCAAGGGGAAGTTTTATCACTATTGAAAGAGCAAGAGAAAACACTGATTTGCTCACTGCATGATATTTCCCTTGCGGCCAAGTTCGCGACGCACATTGCGATTTTGGAACACGGCCAGGTAGTCGCGAAAGGAAAGGTAGAAGAACTACTGACTCACAATCAACTTAAGCCGATCTTTGAAGTAGATTTAATCAGCACGACCAATAAGCGCACACAGAAAACAAGCAAATTTTTCGATATTGAACTCGACCAAGGACAGGAGCTTTCATGAAAAAACTATCAGCATTAACTTTATTACTTACCGTGTCCGCACAAGCCCAAATTACGGTAGAAAACTGCGACTCTACACTTACCTTAGATAAAGCGCCGAAAACCTTAATCACTCACGATATCAATATGTCTGAGATGGCATTTTCTCTCGGGCTTGAAGAGAATATGATCGGAGTGACCGGTATTAGCGGGTACTACAAAACGACCCCTGAATTTAATCGCCTCCAGGGCAGCATTCCGGAGCTCGCACCGAAATATCCTTCTTTAGAGGTGTTAGTTAATGCCAACCCTGATGTTTTCTTTGCAGGATGGAATTACGGTATGCGGTTGGGCGGATCAGTCACGCCTGATTCTCTGAAAGAGTTTGGTATCAATACTCTGATTCTTAATGAGAGTTGCAGCCATATCCGTAAAGATAAGCAGCCAGCTAACATGGAACAGATGTTCGATGACGTGACACGCCTTGCGACTTTATTCGGTCAGCAAGACAGAGCTCAAACTCTTATCTCCACTTGGAGAGAGCAATTAATATTGATTCAACAGCAAACCCAGAATCAAACCCCGCTTAAAGTCTTTCTGTATGATTCAGGGGAAGAGAAACCATTCACAGCAGGAAAGTACGCGACAGTGAGCGCCATGATAGAAGCAGCGGGTGGCGCCAATGTAATGAACGATCTGGATATCAGCTGGGGAACCACATCATGGGAGTCAGTTGCGATGCATAACCCTGATATAATTATTCTTCTCGATTATCAAAATGGGACAGGCGCTAAAGGCATGCAAGCCTTTTTGGAACAGCACCCAGCGATGAAGCTGACCACAGCGGTAAAGACCACCCAATATCTTCCTCTGCGTTATGAGGAAATTACTCCCGGGCCAGCAAACATAGCTGCAATTGAAAAATTGGCACAGCGCATCCAAGAAATCCATGACAAGTCTTAGTACTAACCTGAACCGAACCGCACTGAACACCTGCGTATTCAGTTCTGTTTTTGCCCTCTTAGCGATGTTTTCTCTGAGTTTAGGCAGCGTTCAGCTATCTTTTGCACAAGTCGCTACGATTTTTTCAGCGGCGATGAGTCAACAGATCGACTCACCGATAGATCAAGTGGTACTGCACCTGCGCTTACCTAGAACAATCATCGCTATTATTTGCGGTGCTGGGTTAGGTATTGTTGGGGCGTTATTACAAACCGTGACAAAAAACGATCTTGCCGACCCTTTCATTTTTGGATTGTCATCCGGTGCCGCAACTGGAGCAGTCTTTGTGATTACAGTCATCGGCAGCGCTATCGGCATTTGGACACTTCCACTCGCCGCTTTTATCGGTGGAATAATCTCGGCTTCGGCAGTGCTATTTCTAGTCAGAAAAGTGGATGGGCAAGCGTCTTCTCAAATTGTTTTAGCCGGGTTGGCTATTTCATTTTTATTTACAGCCTTGACTAACTTCTTGGTCTTCCATGGTGATCAACGCGCTGCCCATTCGATTCTATTTTGGTCGCTAGGAGGCCTAGGAAACGCACGCTGGGACAATGTGCTAATTGTGCTTGCTGGACTTATCGCCTTGATAGCCCTAGGTATATTAAAACATCGCCAGTTAGATTGTTTACTTGCAGGAGACGACGTAGCACAAACCATGGGCGTAGACACAAAACGCCTGCAAAGCGGTGTCTTTATTGTCTGCGCTTTTGCAACGGCATGTTTTGTTTCTATCATCGGAGTTGTCGGATTTATTGGCTTGATGGTTCCTCATATCGCGAAGAAAATCATCGGCCCATTACACAAAAAATTACTCATCACTTCAGGGCTGATTGGGGCTTTGCTTATGCTATTAAGTGATATTTTGGCGAGAACCTTAGTTGCTCCTCAAGAACTGCCTCTTGGTGTTGTCACCACCGCGTTTGGCGCACTATTCATTGTTTCCATTTTGATGGAGAAAAGTAATGAAAGCTGAACGCTTCACCATCATTGCGATTCGTCATGGCGAAACCGAATGGAATCGAATAGGCAAAGCACAGAATCAACTGGATAGCCCTCTGACAATGAAAGGCAAACGACAGATGCATAACGTCGGTCGTTATCTTGCAACTCAAAAATCATTGACCCTCAATGCTATTTACACCAGTCAATTAGGCCGTGCTATTTCCAGTGCCAAAACCATCGCACGCTACCTGAAAGTGCCGGTCATTTCTCAAATGGAGCTCAGTGAGTTCGATTCAGAACAGCAACGAAGAACAATGGCGATTCAGTGGATCCAACGAGTTTCTCGTCACCACAACAATGAGAACCCTATTTTGCTGCTCGGACATGGTGACTGGATAAAAACATTAGCCAGTATAGGGACGTCAAAGCAAATCATAGAAACACCAAACAACGGAGAAATCCTCAGGATATATATCGAAGTATAACGTCACATCAGGGAATCAGGTGTAACTCCTGAACTGTACCCGCAGCTGTAAGCGATGAGCCCTTTACAAGCCACTGAGTCACACGACTTGGGAAGGAGTAAAGCGCAATGAGAACCTCAACATCGTAAGTCAGAATACCTGGACACACATGAATATCGAGCGGGAAAACTCAACACCATCCATACCTTGTCTAACAAGGGAACGCTCTGTATTCGTCAATACCTAAAACGTAAATGAAGAATACTGTGGTCACAAAAGTTAAACGATCCAAAAATAAGTCCGATCTCCGCAGTGGGTTTACCACCGGAGCGTGCGCAGCTGCAGCAAGCAGAGCGGCAGTTCAAACACTATTAACCGGACAAAAGCCTGACTATATCTCCATTACTCTACCTAATGGTGAGCCCGCTACGTTTAAGGTCGCGTTTATCCAAACATCCAACGATGCGGTGACCGCCAGCATTGTTAAAGATGCAGGGGACGATCCTGATTGTACCCACGAAGCCCATATTCAGAGTATTGCCCGCTGGCATTCAGAGCCCGGTTTTCACATCGATGGGGGTGTTGGCGTAGCTCGTGTGACTCTACCCGGATTAGAACTTCCCGTCGGTCAGGCGGCGATTAATCCCGTTCCTCGAAAAAACATTCTCGATATGGTGACTTTGGAATGGAACCAAGCGACCAGTCAACAGAAAAAACACGTCGGTATATCACTGGAAATTTGCGTCCCAGATGGAGAAGAGCGAGCCAAGGAAACCATTGGGCCAAGACTCGGTTTAATCGGTGGTATTTCCATTCTCGGGACACGCGGAACGGTAAAACCCTACTCCACTTCAGCGTTTTCAGCATCAGTGCGTCAATCGGTACAAATAGCGAAACAAAATGGCCAAAACCACTTGGTTCTCACGACAGGATCTCGAACCGAAAAATCAGCGATGGCCATGCTACCAAGTTATGACTCGATGTGTTTTATCCAAGCGGGTGATTTTGTTGGGGTCGGACTGCGCGCAGCAAAACGTTATCAAGTAAGCAAAATCACCGTCGTCGCCATGATAGGCAAACTCGGCAAGATGGTCGCTGGGCACATGATGACTCACGTATCCGGTAAAGCTATCGACTTTTCATTGCTGGCCGACTTCGCCATTCAATCGGGTGCATCGAGTGAGTTTACCGAAGCTGTTAGCCAAGCCAACACAGGCCGCCACGTACTCGACACATGGAAAGAAGCCCAATCGGGCAAAGAGATTCCCAATTACGACTTTCTTACCTTGCTCTGCAAACAAGCTGCAGAGCACGCTGCTGTGTATGTCAAACATCACGTCAGCATTGAATTCAAATTGATCGATTTCAACGGCGATCTATTAGCAGAACATCTCTGCTCAAAAGGAAGTGATACCAACACTCACTTTCATGATGAATAAGCATGAACAAGGAAAACTCCATGACTAACGATATGCGTCAAATGACCAAGCAAGGCCGTCAAATTGAAAGTGACTCCTTCTCTATCATCGATGAAGAAATAGAAACTCTCCATGGGGGACATAACTTCAATCAAGGTGAATGGAATGTGGTTCGTCGTGCCATTCATACTACGGGTGATTTTGAATACGCTAAATTATATCAATTCAGCGACAACGCGATTGAGTCTGCCATTACCGCTTTAAAAAATGGTGCCAACATCATTACCGATGTCAGCATGATCGTGACAGGTTTAAACCAAACTCGCCTCAACGCTTACGGCAATAAAGCACAGTGCTTCATTAGTCATCCAGACGTCATTAGCACGGCCAAAGAGACAGGAGAAACACGTGCTATTCACTCAATGCGTTATGCCCGCGATAACGGCCTACTCGACGGCTCTATCATAGGTGTAGGCAATGCGCCTACCGCATTACTTGAGCTATTGCGCATGATAGAAGCAGGCGAAGCAAAACCTGCATTGATCATTGGCATTCCTGTTGGTTTCGTAAAAGCAGATGAATCGAAGCAAGCATTAACTGAACAAAACACAGTGCCTTACATTGCCAGCCTAGGCCGTAAAGGTGGCAGCCCGTTAGTGGTATCGACTATTCACGCCCTACTTGCTGAGTCAGTAAAATGAACAATGTAAGTACTCACTCTCAGCTTATCGATTGCTATCAATCGGCTATCACGGTAGTCGGAGTACCCGAAGATGGGTGTTTAAGCCTAACCAGTCGAGCTGTTAATGCAGTTGAATCTGCACGCGTTGTTGCAGGTAACGACCGACTATTGGATTGGTTTCCCCAATTCAAAGGTCAACGCTTATCGATGCAAGAAGGCTATCTATCTTGGTTCGCTAAGTTGCTTGATGAATGCGAGGAAGGCGGCGTCGTCGTATTAGCTTCTGGCGACCCATTGTTCTTTGGCATCGGCGAATCGTTATTAAAAAAACTGCCTAATGATGAAGTACGCTTTATTCCCTCCCCTTGTTCAATGCAACTCGCTTGCAGCCGAGTCGGCATTGCATGGCAAGAAACCAAAGCAATTTCACTACATGGAAGAAAGCAGCATTACGATGGCATTAAAGGTATCGCAAGCCAAATGCAATGGGGAACTAGCTACTGCTTGCTAACCGATGTTCAAAACAACCCAGCTCGTATTGCGAAACACTTAGTCGAATTTAATCAACAAGGTTGGACGGCTTGGGTATGTGAGAACTTAGGTGGCACCGACGAAAAGATAAGCCAGTGGACTCTCGAAGACCTCGCACTAAAACGTTCCGACGACTTCTCTACGCTCAATGTAATGGTACTGCACCGACCGCTACCTCATGCGTGGGGTGAATTGGGCCAATACGCCAACGATGATGACTTCATGAAGCGCATGCCTAAGCGCGGCTTAATTACCAAACAGCCCGTTCGTCACTTAGCGTTAGCAAGTATGCGTATTCAGCCAAGATCTGTGGTGTGGGATATAGGCACAGGCTCAGGTTCTATTGCGATAGAAGCCGCTAAACAGTGCTATCAAGGACAAGTCTTCACCATTGAATCAAACCAAGAATGTTATGAGTCGGTCGAGGCTAACTTTAGAGCGCACGGTACCGACAACGTACAACTGATTCGAGATAAAGCCCCAATGCAGCTCGACACCTTGCCTCAGCCAGACAGTATTTTTATTGGTGGAAGCCGC
Organism: Vibrio sp. 1F263; assembly: GCF_041439035.1. NCBI lineage: Bacteria > Pseudomonadati > Pseudomonadota > Gammaproteobacteria > Vibrionales > Vibrionaceae > Vibrio > Vibrio sp. 1F263. The sequence goes on from NZ_JBGONI010000012.1 coordinate 86,584, forward strand.
GGCAACATGCACACCATTTTAGATTTCTGTTGGTCAGCAATAAAACCGGGAGGCGTCGTGATCGGTTCTGCAGTGACTGTCGATTCAGTTTGCGAACTTCATCAATGGAGTAAAGACAGCGATGCTCCGACACAGGTTCAACTGGTCTCTATATCAACAGGCGTACCACTCGCTCACTACACCCGTTATCAATCAGAAAATCCGATTCACTTATTTATTTTTACCAAGCCGTTTATTCAGAAATAAGCGCTTAATTTTTTAATTAAGCGCCACTCAACATATTAAATAAAAACAAAATTAGAGAAAGCACAGATGAAATTAGGAACTATGTACGCAATTGGTGTCGGCACTGGAGACCCAGAATTATTAACACTTAAAGCTCACCGACTACTTAGCACCGTCGACATTGTCGCGTTTCCAGAAAAAGACGCGGGCAGTAACCACTCTTTTGCTCAACAAATTGCAGCGGGTTCTGTTAGCCCTGAAAGCATGAAAGGCGAATACCTATTTTTGCATTTCCCAATGACGCGTGACCCAAGCATCAACGTTCCTGCATGGCGTAAAGCCGCCGTCACAATTGTTGAACTATTAAAACAAGGTAAAGACGTGGCATTTGCAACCGAAGGTGATCCATCGGTTTACAGCACATGGGCATACATCCAAGAAGAACTGACAGAGCTACTTCCTGAACTTGATCCGGTGATCATTCCGGGTATCACTTCAGTTACCGCTATTCCATCACAAACAAAAATTCCACTTGCTGACGGTCAGGAGCGTTTTTGTGTTGTACCTGCGACATGGGGTATCGAGTGTTTAGAAAAGCTAGTCGAAGATTTTGACACCATCATGTTAATCAAAGCAGGTCGCGTTATCCCTAAGCTGATCACTCAACTTGAGTCGATGAATATGTTGGATTGTGCAACCTACGTGTCGCATGCCACCACAGAGAAACAAGAGCTTTACTCTGACCTACGTGATGTACCGAATGAAAACCGTTACTTCTCTATGGTTCAGCTTTCTGTTCGCGCTCGTCGTGGCGTATTACGTGGCACCAATGAATCAAAGAAATGTGCCGTTCTTGATGGTGGTAAAGCTGATAGTGGTAAAGATGACATCGATAAAACTAATGGCGGTAAAGCGTAATGAAAATAGCCATTTATGCCATCACGCTACACGGAGCAAGGCAAGCCAAACGCTTAGCTAAAACGTTTCCGTTTGCTGATGTCTTTATTGCACCAGTTGGACAAGAAGAATACCCAGAAGCCGATGAGTTAACCCTGCCGCTTTCTGGTTTTCTTCCTCCTCAATTTAAGCAATATGATCACCATATCTGCTTTTTTGCTGCGGGTATTGTCAGCCGAATGATCGGCCCTTTGCTAGAAGACAAACGCACCGACCCCGGCGTGATCTGCATTGACGATCACGGCCAATTCGTGATCCCTATGCTATCTGGTCATCGCGGTGGCGCAAATGGGATCGCGTTACAAGTCTCACAAGCACTCAACGCGACTCCTGTAATCACCACCGCTTCTGACGCTGCCGGCAGTTTGTCGGTTGATATGCTCGGATCGCCATTTGGTTGGACACTTGATCCACAATGCGAACCCGCGATCACCGCCACCAGCGCAGCAGTTGTAAATGAAAAACGCATTCTAATAGTGCAGCACGCTGGCGAACAGAACTGGTGGCAGAACAAACGTTCCATGCCAAGACACATCATGACCCACCCAGCACTAAGCGATACAGACCTTTCTCAAATCAGTACTGATGATTGGGATGGTTTAGTTCTGATTTCAGATGAAGCACAACCAAAAGGTTACGCCGACTTAAAAAATAAAACCGTACTGTGGCGACCAAAATCGCTTGTGCTTGGAATAGGCTGTGACCGCAATACTCCTTTGCATGTATTGAAAGCAGGTATCGATGTTTTCCTGACTGAATATAACCTAGCAAAAGCCAGTGTTTCAGCTTTCGCCAGTATCGCTTTAAAAGCGGATGAAAAAGGTATTTTAGAACTCTCGTCTGAAAGCCAAATTCCTTTCCACACTTATTCAGCCGAGCAACTCGACGGCGTTGAAGGGATTGAAAACCCATCAGAATACGTAAAAAAAATTACGGGCGTATCATCGGTTTCTGAAGCAGCCGCGCTAAAGCACGGTCAGCGAGATCAACTATTGGTACCTAAGTGGAAGTTCAAACAAGACGGTTTCAACATGACTTTATCTTGTACTCGCATCGAATACGATGAACCCCTCGCCAAGAAGAAGTGGAAAAACTGGCTAGATGAAAACGTCAAAATCAACCTTCACGGTAATGAAGTGGTAGATGGTTTTCAGTGTAAGCCTAAGCATGTCGATTTAAACCGCCCGATGCTCTACCACCGCCATCACGTATTGCTATGTGAAGGTGGCCGCTGCGCGAAAGAAGGCAGTAAAAACCTTGCACACGATCTTAGACAGGTACTTAAAGCGCTCAATTTTTCCGACGGTGAACAGCGCATCAAGATAAGCCGTACACACTGTGCGGGCACCTGCAGAAACCGCGCTGCAATGGTGATTTACGAACGTTTACTAGAACATGAAACACCTGTTAACAACGGGCTTTGGATTCGAGGTATCGAAGAATTTACCGAGCAAGACTGGAAAGATTTGTTCACAAATCTAGTCGAGCGGAAATCATTAAAAGCTTATTTAGATCCTAAGTTTATCGCACCAATTGAAAATGCAGACGGCACCACTGAGCTTTAGAAACCGCTTAGTTTTAAGAACCACTGAACTTTAGGTATCACTGAGCTTTAGGAACATAGTAGGCCAAATACTTTGCAAGCTATGAACATGATATTTCAAAGCTCACTTTAACCTCATTACCAACATGAGATAACCCGTTTATCTTGTGATATAGATTTGATAAGGACAGCGACAATTATGAAACGACTTCGTCATTATAACCAAGGCACAGCCATTGTACTGAGCTGCTTTGGTAGCGTTGTAGAACAACAACGTTATGAAACTCTAGCAGAGCGCGTACGTCAAAGTTACCCAGATGTGCCAGTGCGTATCGCCACCAGCTCAAAGATGGTGATCAAGAAGCTGGCTCGTAAAGACACGCCATGTTTCAGCCTACCTCAGGTACTCGCCGATCTAGACACTCAAGGTTACGAACGCATTTTGATTGTTTCAGTGTACCTATTCCCTACCGATGAACATCGCTACATGACATCAATAGTTGATGGCTTCAAGCAATTCTCATTGGCGCGCATTGAACAAACACCAGCGATCATGCATCACAGCCAATTAACGACCAATTTGCTTTCGGCTCTCCATGATCGTTTTGCTCCACAAGATCATTTCAACGTGTTCGTTCACCACGGTGCGCCTATGCTAGATAACCCAGGTCACCAATCGATCCATTACTGTGATGATCTACTCGGCAAATTATCGCAACGCAACTTCACTTGCTCGCTCGAAGGCGCATGGCCATTTAAGTTAGTGAAAAATGAAATGGTTCGCCGCATTAAAGAGCAATATACAGGCCAAGGCCGACCGCTTCTTAATCTAGTTCCACTACTGCTTGTATCGGGTAACCACTTCATCAACGATCTTAAAGAAATTAAAGAGATGCTGGCAGAAGACGCTGACGTTCAAGTGGCAGAGCCAATCCAAGGTGACAAGTTCTGCATGCTCGATATGCCAGAACTGTTACAGATTATCGATAAGCAAATTAAAGAAGGCTTAATTCGTTTAGGTGCACCAGAGGAAGAGAAATAATCATGGCAAAACTAACACTGGTAGGCTTAGGGCCTGGCGCAATAGACCTAGTCACACCCGCAGCGCAACAAGCGGTAAAGAATGCAGATGTCGTTGCAGGCTACAAGCCGTATGTAGAATCAATCAGCACACTAATCGACACTCAAGAAGTCATTCAAAGTGGTATGACTCGCGAATGGGACCGCGCTCAAGCCGCAGTAGAAGAAGCAGCAAAAGGTCGAGAAGTCGTATTGGTATGTTCTGGGGATTCTGGCATGTACGCGATGGCGCCTTTAGTGCTTGAATTATTGGAGCAAAACGCAGAATTAAACGCACAAGTTGAACTGGATATTATTCCGGGCATCACCGCGGCTAACGCCTGTGCTTCTTTAGTTGGTGCACCTCTTGGTCACGATAGTTGTACCATTTCTCTGTCTGACTTATTAACGCCTTGGGAAGTGATTACCAAGCGGATTGAAGCCGCGGCAATGGCTGATTTTGCGATTACCTTCTACAACCCTCGCTCTAAAAAGCGAACTCAGCACATTGAAACTGCACGTGAAATCCTTTTGGAACATCGTGACCCAAATACTCCCGTTGCTATCGTGAATGCTGCGTATCGTGATGAGCAAAAAGTCACACTGACAACACTGGCTGAATTTACCAAAGTGGAATTTGGTATGAACGCCGCGGTCGTGATAGGTAACAGCAACAGCTACCGATTTGGTGATTGGATCGTAACACCGCGTGGCTACACCAATAAATATCAACTGAAAGACGGCAAGGTACTAGAAGGTCAAAAACGTGGCCATTCATTAAAAGTGGAACCTAAAACAGAATCAGTGACGGAAGAGGCAAACTAGTATGACGGTATTTTTTATCGGCGCAGGGCCGGGTGACCCAGATTTAATCACAGTGAAAGGCGCACGCTTAGTTGAAGAGTGCCCTGTGATTGTTTACGCAGGCAGTTTAGTGCCAAAAGCCGTCATCGATCGCGCTCACCCTGATGCACTGGTCTATAACTCCGCTGACATGGATCTTGATGATCTAACCAATGTGTACCTAACCGCACACGAAAAAGGTCAAAACGTTGCACGCGTTCAAACTGGCGATCTTTCGATTTACTCGTCTCTTGCAGAACAAACACGTCGCTTGAACGAACTTGGCATTGATTGGAAAGTGGTTCCGGGCGTGTCCTCTTTCCAAGCGAGTGCCGCAGCTCTTGGCCAAGAACTGACGCTACCTGAAAAGTGCCAGACCATTATTCTTAGCCGAGCATCAGGTCGAACGCCTGTTCCTGAAAAAGAGAATCTACGCGCCCTTGCCTCTCACGAAGCAACACTGTGTTTATTTCTTAGTGCAACATTGATTCGTAAAGTGGTTCGTGAATTATCGGATGTTTACCCGCAAGATTGGCCAGTGGCTGTCGTTGAAAAAGCCAGCCACCCTGAACAGCGAATATTCCGTGCTACATTAGGTACAATCGCCCAAATTATGCATGATGAAAATATACGTTCTACCGCGATGATAATCGTCAGTAAAGTGTTGGGCGATAATGACTTTATTGACTCTAAACTCTACGATCCGACCTTCTCACACGCTTGCCGAAAAGCACGTGTCGTTGAAGAGGGTGTCGCTGAAAGTGGAACATTGGAAGACGATAAGAGCGCAGACTAACCTCGCTCATTAGCTGTTGATTGGTTTATGCGTTTATTCATTTTCACTATCCAGTCAGCAGCATTATTTGGCAGATATGATGATCTTTTTTGATTTAAATTTTGGTTATTCAAGTTTAGCGATCGCGCTAATGATGATCGCAGCTTTGATGCTTGATCACTTACTAGGTGAGCCTAAACGATTTCACCCTTTGATCGGTTTTGGCTATGCGGTTGAGAAAATCGAGAAGCTGTTAAACCGAGCCACTAAATTCTCAGGTTTGATCGCATGGATAGCTGCGACTGTTCCATTGTGCTTACTCAGCTTTTGGCTACAACATACGCTAATAAGCATGGGGAACACATTAGGCTTTTGGCTATTTAATATCGTGGTTCTGTATATCGCGATAGGTCAACGTAGCCTGCTTGAGCACGCCCAGTGGATCCACCAGCCACTGAGCCAAGGTGATCTTGATTTAGCGCGAGAGAAAGTTGGTTGGATCGTTAGCCGTAATACTGAAACCATGGATCAACGCCAGATCACGTCATCGACGATTGAGTCGGTATTAGAGAATGGTAACGATGCGATCTTCGGCACTCTATTTTGGTTTGCACTGCTTGGGGCTCCAGGGGCATTACTGTTCCGATTAGTGAACACACTTGATGCGATGTGGGGCTACAAAAATGAACGCTGGCTAGAATTTGGCTATGTGGCAGCAAAAGTCGATGATGTGATGGGCTGGGCACCTGCGCGCTTAACCGCACTTAGCTACAGCCTTTTAGGCAACACTAAGTTGGCTCTGAAATGCTGGAAAGAACAAGCTAAACATTGCTCGAGTCCAAACGGTGGCCCCGTAATGACATCAGGTGCCGGCGCACTACAAATTATTATAGGTGGCGATACTTATTACCACGGAAAACTTGTGAAAAAGCGTCCGATGGGAAAAGGTAATATTGCGACTTTAGAAGATATTCCACGAGCCATATCTTTGGTCCAAAAAACCAGTGTGCTTTGGGCCATCGTAATGCTATTGCTTTCTCTTTTAACTCTTTGTCTATTTTGATTTCATGTCTATTTTAACTCTTTACTTTAAGTACGCTAATGACGATTAAACAACACTCAACCTCAAACGAACTTCCGCATCACGGTGGTAAGTTAATCGAGTTTTCATTGCGCTATCAAAGGCCAATCGAACAATGGGTCGACCTTTCAACTGGAGTAAGCCCGCACCACTACCCTATACCTGAAATCCCTGCATCGGTATGGAATCGGCTACCAGAAGACGATGATGGCTTAATCACAGCCGCGCAAACCTACTATCAAAGTGATGCCTTGTTACCCGTAGCTGGCAGTCAGGCAGCCATTCAATCGCTACCTCATATGATTGCAAAGACACAGCCAACATTGACGTACATCCTATTGCCTCATACGGGTTACAAAGAACATCGACATGCGTGGCAGCAGTACGCAGAACAAAGCATACAAGCCGTCATATTCGACTTTTACCTACACAAACCGACAATCGAACAGCTGAAAACGGCAGACGTGGTCGTAGTGATTAATCCCAATAATCCAACCGCACTGAATGTGCCACCAAGTGAAGTACTGACTTGGCTAGATCATATCCAAGATCATTCAACGCTCGTGATTGATGAAGCGTTTGTAGACTGTACTCCTGAGCTTTCAGTGTTACCAAGTTTCCCAACAGGAGTACCTGACAATCTAATAGTCCTGCGATCAGTGGGTAAATTTTTTGGGCTGGCAGGGATTCGCGCAGGCTTTTGTTTTGCCTCGCCATTGCGTTTAAATATTCTTAAACAACACCTTGGACCTTGGACACTCAGTGGCCCAACTCGCTATGTCACCACACATGCCTTACTCAACTCCAATTGGCAAAAGAAAAACCGCCAACGCCTACATGAAGAGGCTCAGCGTATGAACCAAATCTTACAACTACATTTTGGCCAAATGGCGGGCTCGGTAAAAATAACATCACAGATACTCTTTCACCGAGTTGAAATTTCAGATTCGGTATCATGGCACCATCAGCTCGCCAAGTTAGGGGTTTTTACTCGTCATTGTGATGAAAACGATGCACTTCGTTTCGGGTTACCCGCCAACGAATCACAATGGCAAGCGCTCACTCGCGCACTCGAACAACTCAAGGAATAATTATGTCTACAGCTTACTGTTCTGCCCTAGTGGTAGGCGCACCTTCTTCTGGAAGCGGAAAAACAACCGTGGTCGCCGCTCTAGCAAGAGCTTTGGTTCAACAAGGAAAGAAAGTTCGAGTATTCAAAACTGGGCCTGATTTTATTGATCCACAATTTCTATCTATTGCATCAGATACGCCCACTTACCAATTGGATTTGTGGATGTGTGGTGAAGCGGAATGCCAACACTTAATTTATCAAGCAGCCCTAGAAGCGGATGTGATTCTAATTGAAGGCGTAATGGGTATGTTTGATGGCAAATGCTCAAGTGCTGATATTGCCGCTAAATTTAACCTTCCGATGTTGGCTGTGGTAGATGCTGGCGCAATGGCACAAACCTTTGGAGCCATTGTAAATGGCTTATCGACATTCCGTGATGACGTGGATGTATTTGGTGTAGTTGCAAACCGCGTAGGTTCTGAACGTCACGCTGAAATGCTAAAAGAAAGCCTAAAACCTGAAACCGAATTTTGTGGTTGGTTACCAAAAGACATGGATTTGTCACTGCCAGAACGCCACTTAGGTTTAGTACAAGCACAAGAGTTAGATGACATAGAAGAGCGACTTAATCACGCAGCCAAGCTACTACTAGAACATGGTGATATCCCATTACCAACAGCACAAGCATTTGAAAAACCAAAGCAAGCACTACCAGCCAGACATGAATCATTGACTGGTCATACAATTGCAGTAGCTCGTGATAATAGCTTTGCTTTCTTGTATCAAGCCAACCTTGATTTGTTGATCGAATTGGGGGCAAAACTGTCATTTTTCTCACCGCTTGCACATGATGATTTACCAGTGTGTGACGCTTTGTATTTACCAGGAGGTTATCCTGAATTACATATGGATAAGCTAGCGCTCAATCATGCGTTGAAGCAGCAAATCATCACACACATTGAACAAGGAAAACCTTGCCTAGCCGAATGTGGTGGCATGCTATACCTCAACAAAGCATTGACTGATACAGAAAGCCAAACAGAAAACATGGTTGGCGCGTTAAATGCCAAAGCGACTATGCAGAAAAAGCTAGCCGCGCTAGGGATCCTAGAAGCTAATTTCAATGGTCAAATGCTGCGTGGTCATACTTTCCATTATTCAAAAACAGACAGTAAAGAAACCGTGCTAACTCAACCTGAATCTCAATATGGTAGGCCAACAGATCCTGTTTGGATAAAACAAAGCACCATCGCTTCTTATGCACATTGGTACTTCCCGTATAACCCTGATTTGGTAGCGAAAATATTCAAAGGAGCACTTTATTAAGCATCAACGAAAAAATACGCCTTGAACGCTTTGACTAAGAACAGCCTGTCAAAAGTTGATATTTGCCGCTTCACGGTCAATAGTTAAAATAATGTTAACGAACAAATCAAGATCAGACTTTGTTTCGTGAACTATTTAGCTGATGCGCGCTTACATCAAAGACGTCGCCAAGTCGGGCATCGAGTTTCGTTCGCTGCAATTTAACTGCAGCGCAGGTAGAAAACCGATCAAGGAGGATCTATGCCTCGTACATTGAATACACAAGACTTCGACGATAAACAAAAAGAAATCAAAGACTCAGAATACGCTCGTACAATACCATGTAATCAGGTGAGCATTTCAGCGCCCTTTCATTGGTTGTCGCTTGCTCTGCACGACTTAGTGAGAATGCCATTAATCAGCGCATTTTACGGTTTGTGCTTTATGGGTGCGGCCATCGCCATTGTTCAACTTGTCCAATGGCAAGGAACACATTTAGTCGTTATGCCAAGCTTGATTGTGTACATGCTAATAGGGCCGTTTCTTGCCCTAGGCTTATATGACGCAGCCTGGGAAAGAGAAAAGGGGCACAACGCTAGCCTACTGCACTCGATGAAAGCCATCACACGCAACTCAACTCACCAATGGGCGTTTGCGATTGTATTAATGGTTGCGATGATATTCTGGATGCGTATCGCTGCATTATTGCACGCACTTTACCCTTCAGTACAAGGGGCACCATTGACCGAATTTGCTCCCTTCTTAATTACAGGGTCTGTAATTGGTTTTGTTATCGCTAGCCTGATATTTAGTATCTCAGCATTTTCAATTCCACTAATGATGGAGAGACGAGTAGATGTAATGAGTGCGATTTTTACTAGCTTCAACGCTGTTAAATCAAACATCCCTGCGATGGTCGTTTGGGCGGGTATCATTGGAACTGGTATCTTAGTCGGCTTCGCGACCTATGGTGTGGGTATGATTGTAACGATGCCATTACTTGGTTACGGAACATGGCATGCTTACCACGAAGTCATCAAAAAGAAACATCACGTTTAAATCGTTTCACGATCGATGAGCAATGTTATGATGAGGCCTTAGCTTAAACGCTGAGGCTTTTTTTGGAGTTAACAACGCTTGTCTTACACCCCACAACAACATCGAGTAAATAAAAAATTGGGCGAATGCCTAGCTATTGCTAATCAACATTTTTCTCGTGAATTTTCATGCCCAGCCGTCACTTACAAGTTAAGAGGAAAGGCTGCGGGAAAAGCCTACCTCCAGTTAAACGAGATAAAACTCAACCAGGTGCTATTCAGCGAAAATGAAGACGCCTTTATTAACGAAGTCGTGCCTCATGAACTCGCGCATCTGATCACATATCAGGTCTTCGGACGAGTTAGGCCTCACGGCAATGAGTGGAAATACGTAATGGAAAAGGTATTCAATGTACCGGCCAGAACCACCCACAGCTTGGAAATCACCTCAGTGCAGGGAAAAACCTTTGAGTACCGCTGTGATTGCACCACTTACCCCCTGTCGATAAGACGACACAACAAAGTCATCCGCAACCAATCAACTTATCGTTGCCAACAATGCCAACAAACCTTAGCTTTTACCGGCCTTCAATTGAGCTAAGTCTTGAGCTCATAAGATAACGCGAATAAATGTAATAGAGTGAACTAACATTTGAGTGCTAGACTGTTGTTTATCATACTTTCATCAGTCTTTTTCTATGCAAAAAACCTCTCCAAAAGTATTTGGCCTATCGGTGTCCTTTTACCTATCAATAGTATTTGGCCTACTGGTAACCCAAAGCGTTTTCGCCGCTCCACCAAGTTCGTTCTCCAAAGCTAAAAAAGAAGCGGTGAAGATTTATCTCGATCACCCGACTTCATTTTATTGTGGTTGTGACATCACTTGGAAAGACAAAAAGAAAGGTATCCCCGACCTCGACGGCTGTGGTTATCAAGTGAGAAAACAGCAAAAGCGCGCTTCCCGAATTGAGTGGGAACACGTGGTTCCAGCTTGGCAATTCGGCCACCAGCGTCAGTGCTGGCAAGATGGCGGACGTAAGAACTGCACTCGCAATGACAAAATATTCAAATCGATGGAAGCCGACCTTCATAATCTAACTCCGGCAATTGGCGAGGTTAACGGTGATCGATCCAATTACAATTTCAGTCAGTGGAATGGAATGGATGGCGTGAGTTACGGTCAGTGTGAAATGCAGGTCAACTTTAAACAGCGTAAGGTTATGCCGCCAGACAGAGCAAAAGGTTCTATCGCGCGTACTTATCTTTATATGAGCCAAGAGTATGGCTTCAAACTATCTAAGCAGCAGACTAACCTGATGATGGCGTGGAACAAGCAATTCCCTGTCGATAAGTGGGAATGTACGCGTGATGAGCGAATCTATGCGATCCAAGGTAATCACAACCCGTTTGTTTTTCCTGCTTGTAAATAACACGACTCAGGCAACCAACATCTCCAATTGCCTCCATCTCAAACAAGAGTTTCAGAATTGCCCCTGAAACTCTTGCGCTACCCTTGTTTTTTCAACTAAAAGCATCCATGTTAGGCAGAGACAAAATACCCAAATGAACATATTTATAGGTTTACCAGCATGAGAATCCCTCGCATCCATCACCCAGAACGCATTCATCAGTTAGGTTCACTCGCTTTAGACGAAGATGCCGCGGGTCATGTTGGTCGAGTCCTTCGTATGAAAGAAGGTCAAGATGTTCTTCTATTTGATGGCAGTGGCGCTGAATTCCCTGCGACAATTGCTGAAGTATCAAAAAAGAACGTCACCGTTAATGTTACTGAGCGTATCGAACGTAGCAGCGAATCTCCGTTAGACTTACATTTAGGCCAAGTGATTTCACGTGGCGACAAAATGGAGTTCACGATTCAGAAATCGGTTGAGCTTGGTGTAAACACCATTACCCCTCTGATTTCAGAGCGCTGTGGCGTTAAGCTTGATACTAAACGCTTCGAGAAAAAACTCGCGCAGTGGCAAAAGATTGCTATCGCAGCATGTGAACAGTCTGGCCGCAATACGGTTCCTGTTATCCGCCCAATCATGCAGCTTGAAGAGTGGTGCAGCGAACCGAGTGAAGCGTTGAAGCTAAACTTGCATCCTCGTGCAAAATACTCAATTAATACCCTTCCAGAACCCATCAGTAAGGTACGCCTATTGATCGGTCCTGAAGGCGGACTGTCCGCTGAAGAAATCGGTATGACAGAACAATACAAATTTGAAGAGACGCTACTCGGTCCACGTGTACTTCGTACCGAAACTGCTGCTCTAACCGCAATTACTGCCTTACAAGTCCGTTTTGGCGATCTAGGCTAGGAGAAAGAAATGATCAAACTTGGCATCGTAATGGATCCAATTTCATCCATTAACATCAAAAAAGACTCTAGCTTTGCCATGATGCTTGAAGCTCAGCGTCGTGGTTACGAAATCCATTACATGGAAATGGATGATCTACATTTAGATCAAGGCGTAGCCATTGCTGACACTAAGATTGTTGAACTAAAAGAAGATCCAAACGGTTGGTACGAGTTCAAATCAGAACAGACTATCGCGCTATCCGATTTAGATGCGGTACTGATGCGTAAAGATCCTCCGTTTGATACTGAGTACATCTACGCGACTTACATTCTTGAGCGTGCTGAAGAGAACGGCGCACTGATCGTAAACAAGCCACAAAGCTTACGTGACTGTAACGAGAAGTTGTTCACGGCATGGTTCCCTGAACTCACACCAACCACCATCGTGACTCGTAAAGCTGAAAAAATTAAAGCGTTCCGCGAGAAGCACGGTGACGTGATTCTAAAACCACTTGATGGCATGGGTGGCGCGTCAATCTTCCGTGTGAAGGAAGGCGATCCTAACGTTTCGGTAATCATTGAGACCTTGACCAACCACGGTCAAAACTACGCAATGGCACAAACCTTTGTTCCAGACATCAGCAATGGTGATAAGCGTATTCTTGTGGTTGACGGTGAACCAATGCCTTACTGCCTAGCGCGTATTCCGGCGAAAGGGGAAACTCGAGGTAACCTAGCTGCTGGCGGTACAGGTGAAGCTCGTCCGCTGAGTGAAACAGACTGGGCTATCGCAAGAGCAGTTGCACCAGCATTAAAAGAGAAAGGTTTAATCTTTGTAGGACTTGATGTTATCGGTGACAAGCTGACTGAAATCAACGTGACAAGCCCTACTTGTATCCGTGAAATTGAAGCTGCTTTTGATATTTCGGTAACGGGCAAATTAATGGATGCAATCGAGTGTCGCGTTAACGCTAAATAGCCTAAACTAAAGAAAGCCTTAGCTATTCGAAACACAGAAATATCTAGGCAAAGAACAATGAGCGGCTTTACGCCGCTCTTTTTCCTTTACTGGGAACACACTGGCAGGAGGCTCTATGAATTTAACGAACCACTTTCTGGTCGCTATGCCCGGAATGAAAGACCCATACTTTCAAAATTCGGTGATCTATCTTTGTGAGCACAATGACGAAGGTGCGATGGGTTTGATGATCAACGCTCCTATCGATGTCACTGTTGGCAGTATGCTTAAGCAAGTTGAGGTTGATTCTGAACAGCCGAAACCCAACCAAGCAAGCCTTGATAAGCCAGTACTTAATGGTGGGCCAGTTGCAGAAGATCGTGGGTTTATTTTGCATAAACCCAAAGGCAGTTATCAATCCAGCATCAACATGACGGATCAAATCTCAGTAACAACATCAAAAGATATTCTAATGGTGTTAGGGACAGAAGATGAACCGATGAATTATCTAGTCGCTCTTGGTTATGCAGGGTGGGAACCTGGGCAACTGGAAACCGAACTGACCGAGAACTCATGGTTAACCGTAGAAGCCGATCCAAAGGTCATCTTCGATACGCCAATTTCAGATCGCTGGAAAGTCGCCGTGCAGATGTTAGGCATTAATGCGGCTCAGCTTTCAGCAGACGCTGGTCACGCCTAGCCCGACTCAGCTCAATAAAATAAACACTCTCAAACACAGATTAATTTGGAAGCCCCATGTCACGAACAATTATGGCATTTGACTACGGTACAAAAAGTATCGGCAGTGCGATAGGACAAGAAATCACGGGCACCGCAAGCCCTCTAAAAGCTTTTAAAGCCAAAGATGGCATCCCTAACTGGGACGATATCGAGAAGCAAATTAAGGAATGGCAGCCAAATCTTATCGTGGTTGGCCTTCCGACCGACCTTCATGGTAAAGATCTAGCAGCTATTACACCCAGAGCGAAGAAATTCGCTAACCGTCTTAAAGGACGCTTTGGTGTGGATGTTGAACTACATGATGAAAGACTTTCTACGACAGAAGCAAGGGCCGACCTTTTTGAAATGGGCGGCTATAAAGCGCTAAGTAAAGGTAACGTCGATAATCAATCAGCCGTTGTAATTCTAGAGAGCTGGTTTGAAGCACAATATAGCTAAGTTATTTATTTAACAAACTCGAGCAAGCTTATGATCCCTTGCCATTTTAACTGCGTAATGAAGGAGCGATAAAGGAAAAGAACTTGGGAGTTCATATGAAAATTTTTCTAGCAATATTCATAGCGTTATCTATAACGGCATGCAGCTCAATGGGAAGCGGTTCCGCGGGTTACGACGGTCAACAGTACCCGTCAAAAATCAAATTAGAAAAGGAGCGCGGTTACTCATATGATAATCATCGCTCCAACATGCACTCATCTAACATGCATTAAGTTATAAACGAATAAAACCCGCCACAGAAGCGGGTTTTGTTTTTATCAACAAAGCCGTGACTTAGCCCATATCAATCTTCACGCCAGCCAACGCACCAGTTCCGTAGTCATCATCGCCACGTTTGGTCTTGAGCATTAAACGCAAGTCATTGGCAGAATCTGCACTATGGAATGCATCATCCTCGCTAATCTTGTCCGCAAGCACTAAATCATACAAAGCTTGGTCAAAAGTCTGCATACCAATCTCTTTCGATTTGGCCATGGTCGCTTTTAACTCATGCAACTCACCACGACGAATCAAGTCAGATATACGAGGGCTATTCAGCAGAATTTCGAAGACACCATGACGACCATTGCCATTTTTATCGCGTATTAACTGCTGAGCGACCACACCACGAAGATTCATCGACAGATCAAACAGGAACTGTTCTTTCTGCTCTTTCGGCACCAAGTGAAGAATACGCTCTAGCGCCTGGTTAGCGTTATTGGCATGCAGGGTTGCCATACACAAGTGACCCGTTTCAGCAAAGGTCATCGCGTATTCCATGGTTTCACGACTACGGATTTCGCCAATCAAAATCATATCAGGGGCTTGGCGTAACGAGTTTTTAAGCGCGACTTCATAGCTTTCGGTGTCGAGTCCAACCTCACGTTGAGTCACGATGCACTTTTTATGTTCGTGTACGAATTCAATCGGGTCTTCAACCGTCAAGATATGACCTGAACGATTGGTATTGCGATAGCCTGTCATCGCAGCCATCGAGGTCGATTTACCAGAGCCAGTCGCACCAACCACCAGCACCAGTCCGCGCTTTGCAATTGACAGGTCTTGTAGTACGTCAGGAAGCTTTAATTGCTCAAAGGTTGGGATGTTAGTCTCGATGCGACGAATTACCGCTCCTGGTAGCTCTCGCTGAAAGAACGCACTAACACGAAAACGACCAAAATCACGCACGATAGCAAAATTAGCCTCACGCGTTTGCTTGTATTCATCGCGTCGATCTTGATCCATCATTGCATCAAGTAACTGAGATACTTGATCAGCATTCAACTTCTCTCCCTGAGGTCGCAGTTCACCATCCACACGAAATAGGATTGGCGCATCGACAGTGATGTAAAGATCCGACGCCTTTTGAGAGAGCATCCCTTCAAGAATTTGATTCAATTCCATTTTGTTCACCTTGATTAAAACATTGAGGTTTCAATTTCGATCTTTTTCTCGACCTCTTCCGAGTCAACCAAGCCTTGTGCCATCAGCTGTTTCGCGTTTTGCTCCATGGTCTGCATACCATGTGCCGCGCCCGTTTGAATAATCGAGTACATCTGCGCGACTTTATCTTCACGAATCAAGTTTCGGATTGCAGGTGTCGCCATCATGATTTCGTGACAAGCGACACGACCACCACCGACACGCTTTAGTAACTTCTGGGCAATCACCGAACGTAACGATTCAGACAGCATCGAACGAACCATATCTTTGTCGCTACCCGGGAATACATCGATAATACGGTCTACGGTTTTTGCTGCAGAGCTAGTATGCAAAGTACCAAAAACTAAGTGACCAGTTTCAGCTGCGGTTAGCGCTAAGCTGATCGTCTCTTGGTCACGAAGCTCACCTACAAGAATTACGTCCGGGTCTTCACGCAACGCACTGCGCAGCGCAGCTTTAAAGCTGTGCGTATCACGGTGAACTTCACGCTGGTTGACTAGGCATTTATTGTTGGTGTGAACGAATTCAATTGGGTCTTCAATGGTCAAAATGTGTTTGTTGTGATTACGGTTTACATAATCAACCATCGCCGCCAAAGTTGTCGATTTACCAGAACCCGTAGGGCCCGTCACCAGCACTAAGCCTTTTTCATAATTGGCAATTTTTTCAAAAATATCAGGTGCGCCCAACTGCTCTAACGTTGGGATTTCTACAGGGATGGTTCGAAAGACCGCTGCGCACCCACGAGCTTGGTTAAACGCATTAACACGGAATCGACCAACATTGGGTAATTCAAAAGAGAAGTCTACTTCCAATTTCTCCTCAAACTCACCGCGCTGTGAGTCGTCCATGATCTCAAAAACTAAACGATGCACATCAGCATGACTCAAAGCTGGGATTCCAAGCTTCCTTACTTCACCATCTATACGTACCATTGGAGATACACCCGCGGAAAGATGTAGATCTGACGCGTTATGCTTTACACTAAAATCTAGTAACTCAGTGATATCCATTTATTTTCCCTTAAGTAAAGTCAGCTATGAGTAGTATTCAACAAAATATCGAACAAATCACCTCACAGATTCGTAGTGCTGAACAAAAGTGCGGACGAGCTCCAGACTCCGTGCAACTTTTAGCCGTCAGTAAAACTAAACCTATTGATGCGATTCTAGAAGCCGCACTCGGAGGTCAAGTTGCCTTTGGTGAAAACTATGTTCAAGAAGGTGTCGATAAAGTAAAACACTTTTCAGAACAACATTCTAACCTAAATTTAGAATGGCATTTTATTGGCCCAATCCAATCTAATAAAACTCGCCCTATTGCAGAAAGCTTCCAATGGGTGCATTCCGTTGATCGCGATAAGATCGCACAAAGGCTTCATGATCAGCGACCAAACGAGCTTCCACCTCTACAAGTGCTCATTCAAGTGAACACCAGTGGTGAAGATTCAAAATCAGGAACGTCAGAAGAGACAGTTTTTGCGCTCGCAGAGTTGATTTCGTCGCTCCCTAACCTCACTTTAAGAGGGTTGATGTCGATTCCCGCAAACGTATCTGACTATCAATCTCAGCTTAAGGCATTTTCTCAACTGGCAGAGCTTCAACAAAAGCTCGCAGCAAAGTATCCAGACATCGATACCCTTTCAATGGGTATGAGTGGTGATATGGATGCAGCCGTTGAGGCTGGTAGCACAATGGTTCGTATTGGAACGGCCATCTTTGGTGCTCGTGATTACGCGAATAACCGTAGTAAGTAACCAACGATAAGTACAAGTATTGATACCGCTTCGCTTGAACCGCGCAGCGACACGCTCAGGATTTTATATATGGAACATAAGAACATCGCCTTTATTGGGGCGGGAAACATGGTTCGCTCAATTGTAGCGGGCTTAGTCGCGAGTGGTTACCCAGCGCAAAAGATTACTGCTACAGCACCTTCAGACACCAGAAGGCTGCCGCTAGAGCAAGAGTACAGCATCAATACCACCAGCGATAATATTACCGCAGCAGAGCAAGCAGACGTTGTTGTGCTATCGGTGAAGCCACAAATGATGGCTGATGTATGTAAACCCTTACAAGATATCGATTTCAGCAACAAACTGGTTATCTCAATTGCAGCGGGTATTAATGCGAATCGACTCAATGAGATGTTAAACTGCCAGCTGAACCTTGTTCGTGTGATGCCAAACACGCCATCGCTGCTTGGTAAAGGGATGAGCGGTCTTTATGCCGATTCAACGGTCAACCAAAATGATAAAGACTTTGCTTCTCAGCTGATGCAAGCTGTAGGTGAAGTTAGCTGGGTTGAGCAAGAGTCTGGGATTAATAACATCATTGCGGCGGCGGGCAGTGCTCCGGCTTACTTCTTCCTATTTATGGAAGCGATGCAAGCCGAAGCAATCAACCAAGGCTTCGACCAGGAAACCGCTCGTAAATTAGTGCAGCAGTCGGCATTAGGTGCGGCAGAGATGGTGGTTGCAAATCCAGACACAGAATTATCTACACTGCGTGAACAAGTGACTTCAAAAGGCGGCACAACCGCAGAAGCACTGCGCACGTTTAACGACCATCAACTTTCAGATATCGTAGCAAAAGCCATGCAAGCGGCGGTTGCTCGATCTGAAGAGATGGAAAAACTGTTTTAATACTAATGACAGTAAAAAAGCATTTTGTCGCTCGGGTTATATCTAAGCGGCAAGTAAATCCGAAAAAGGAAACAATATGAACTCGATGAGCTTTCTGATCTCGACCGTTTTTGATCTTTACATCATGGTTGTGATCTTGCGTATCTGGCTACAAGCATCACGTGCAGATTTCTACAACCCATTCTCACAATTTATCGTAAAAGCGACACAACCGGTTGTTGCACCACTACGCCGAGTAATTCCATCAATCGGCAGCCTTGATCTTGCGACGGTTGTTTTCGCTTATGTGCTATGTGTACTTAAGTTCGTCGCTCTAAATCTGATTATCTCTGGCGGTGCGGCTGTATTTGACATCAGCTTCCTGATATTTGGAGCGCTATCTCTGCTCAAAGCGGCTGGTGGTTTGATCTTCTGGGTTCTGCTAATCCGTGCAATCCTGAGCTGGGTTAGCCAAGGCCGTAGCCCAATTGAATACGTGTTCCATCAACTGACTGAACCAATGCTGGCTCCAATTCGTCGTATTCTTCCAGCAATGGGCGGTTTTGATTTAAGCGTACTGGTACTGTTTATTGTTCTGCAATTCGCGAACTTCTTAATGGGTGACCTAATTGGCCCGATTTGGTATCAGCTATAATTCAAGTACGAACATCAGGTACTTTAACGATGCCAAAAGCGGTTTGGGCCGAGGAAGACGATATTCTTCTTAGGCTCTATATCCAACCCAAAGCAAGCCGAGATAAAATTGTCGGCTTACACGGCGAGGAACTGAAAATTGCCATTACTGCACCACCGGTTGATGGCAAAGCCAATGCTCACTTAGCGAAATACCTTGCGAAACAATTTAAGGTCGCTAAAGGGCAAATTACGATAGAAAAGGGAGAGCTAGGTAGGCACAAGCAAGTTCGAATATACTCGCCAAGCCAAATCCCAACTGAAGTCAAAGCCATCCTATGATGGCTTTTTGCTATTTATTGGAGTCATTATGCGTTTATGGATAACAGCACTACTCACCGCTCTTGTTGCCTTACCAAGTTCGGCAGGGCAGTTTAAAAGTATCAAGGATGTCGAGGTTCATTATTCGGCTTTCAATTCCACGTTTCTAACTGCGCAGGTCGCTAAGCAATATAAGCTGAAACGAAACGGATACTCAGCGATTCTAAACATCAGCGTGCTAGACAACGCTTCTCTAGGCAAGCCTGCAACAACGGCTAAAATTACGGGAACAGCTCGAAACCTAGTAGGTAACACTCGCACGCTTAACTTCCGTGAAATAAAGGAAGGTGATGCAATTTATTACCTTGCTGAGTTCCCTATCACTCACGAAGAGAACATCACTTTTAATATCGATGTTAACGCCGGTTTGAAAGGCACAGGTCCACTGCGTTTCACACAAAAATTCTATATAGAAGAGTAGCTTCAAAACTCACATTTCTAGTCATTAACTTATTAGAGCCACATCCCCATGAGTAAGATTGTTTTAGCAACAGGCAACCAAGGCAAAGTTCGCGAGATGGCAGATATTCTGTCTAAGTTTGGTTTCGACGTTGTCGCGCAAAGTGAATTTAACGTTTCAGAAGTCGCAGAAACAGGAACGACTTTCATTGAAAATGCCATCATCAAAGCTCGCCACGCTGCGAAAGTGACGGGGCTACCAGCCATTGCTGACGATTCTGGCTTAGAAGTTGATTACCTTAATGGTGCACCCGGTATCTACTCAGCGCGTTACTCAGGTGAAGGGGCTACTGATAAGCAAAACATCGAAAAGCTGTTAGATGCTATGCAAGGTGTCGATGTTGAAAAGCGTACCGCTCGTTTTCACTGTGTATTGGTGCTAATGCGTCACGAAAACGATCCAACTCCATTAGTATGTCACGGTAAATGGGAAGGTCGCATTCTGACTGAAGAACACGGTGAGAATGGCTTTGGCTACGATCCTGTATTCTTTGTACCAGAAGATAACTGCGCCTCAGCAGAACTTGAATCGTCACGTAAGAAGCAACTGTCACACCGTGGTAAAGCCCTCGCGTCATTATTCAAGACTCTCAAGGAGCAAGCTCTGTAATGCACAATGCAGCGCTAATACCACCCGCACTCAGCCTCTATGTCCACATTCCATGGTGTGTACAAAAGTGTCCGTATTGTGATTTTAACTCTCACGCTCTCAAAGCCGAGATTCCTGAAAAAGAGTACATCGATGCTCTGCTTGAGGATCTCGATACCGATATCGAAAAATACCAACTCAATGGCGCACCTCGCCCATTGCATTCGATCTTTATTGGTGGCGGCACGCCGAGTCTATTTTCTCCAGAAGGAATAGGTCGATTGCTGCAAGGCATTGAACAACGCATTCCGTTCAAACCTGAAATAGAAATCACCATGGAAGCTAATCCGGGAACTATCGAAGCTGAGCGTTTTGCTGGTTACCAAAAAGCAGGCATAACTCGAATCTCGGTGGGTGTGCAAAGTTTTGAACAAGAGAAACTAGAAAGGCTTGGGCGTATTCACGGTCAAGACGAAGCGGTTAACGCAGCTCATTTAGCACATAAAATCGGACTAAATAGCTTCAACCTAGATCTAATGCACGGCTTACCCGATCAAAGCATTGATCAGGCCTTGGCTGATTTGGACAGAGCGATCGAGCTTAACCCTCCGCATTTATCTTGGTATCAGCTAACAATAGAACCTAACACCATGTTCTATTACAAAACGCCAAAGCTGCCTGACGATGATGACCTTTGGGATATTTTCGACTTAGGCCATAAGAAGCTCGCAGACGCAGGTTATGTACAGTACGAAATCTCAGGCTACAGCAAGCCGGGATATCAGTGTCAGCATAATCTCAACTACTGGCGCTTTGGTGACTACCTAGGTATTGGCTGTGGCTCTCATGGCAAGCTGAGTTTTGCAGATGGACGTATTTTTCGCACCACTAAGGTTAAACACCCTAGAGGTTACCTAGCCGCGTATCAGAATCTGGTGAAGCCCTATCTGTCGGATGAACTTGAAGTCCCTAATGAGGACCGCCCTTTTGAGTTCTTCATGAACCGCTTCAGGCTAATGGAAGCGTGTCCAAAGCAGGATTTCATTGATACTACGGGGCTTGGTTTTGACTCTATTCAAGAAACTATTGAATGGGCAAAAGAGCTAGGCTACTTGAATGAAACCAACAGCCATTGGCAGATCACTGAAAAAGGAAAACTCTTCTTAAACGATTTGCTTGAAGCCTTTATGGCAGAAGAAGACGAATAGTTCGAACGCTAGAGTACAAAAAGCCTCTCATCACGAGAGGCTTTTTTTGTCGAGCTTAGAACTTAGAAAATAGAGCGACCAATACGCTCAGAGAGCAATTCTAAAGCCTGAGTTCCCGCCAGTGAATTACCCGACGCGTCTAGTTCCGGAGACCACACCGCGATCGTCATTTCGCCAGGAACAATCGCAATAATCCCGCCACCGACACCAGACTTTCCTGGCATACCAACACGATAAGCAAACTCTCCCGCCCCATCGTACAAACCACATGTCGCAAGCAGAGCATTCAACTGCTTAGTTTGAACAGGCGTAATGATCTCTTTCTTGGTTTGAACCGACACACCTTTGTTCGCCAAATAACTAAAGGTCTTCGCCAAATCCACACAGGTCATTTTAAGCGCACAAGCATGAAAGTAATTGTTGAGTACGGGAATAACATCGTTCTCAAAATTACCAAATGAACGCATCAAGTAAGCGATAGCAGCATTACGATCGCTGTGCATCATCTCAGAAGCCGCCACAACCTTGTCATACACGATATGTGTATCACCTGATAGCTGACGGACAAATTCTAGTAAACGGTGTCTTGGCGCTGATAGACGGCTTTGTAATAAGTCGGCAACGACAATCGCGCCAGCATTAATAAACGGGTTACGAGGGATGCCGTGTTCCATCTCAAGCTGAATCATCGAGTTAAAGGCTTGTCCTGATGGCTCCTTCCCTACTCGCTGCCATATCTCTTCCGGCTTATACAGCACCATTGCTAGCGTTAGGCTTAGAGCTTTCGAAATTGATTGCACGGAAAAGGCTTCATCAGCATCGCCAGCTTGAATAACTTCACCTTCATTGGTGTATACCGCAATCGCCAATTTCTGGTTCGATACGCGAGCCAATGCAGGAATATAGTCAGCGACCTTTCCCTGACCAATTAAGGGACGAACTTCGTCTAAAATCTCGGCTAAAATAGCTTGAGTTGGTTTCATGTGTGCTTACTTCTTTATTGTTATTTTTGTAGGGGGTACGACATTACTTTCTGTCCTTAAACCTTTATCGCAATAAAAGCCTAAGGACAAAAAAGCCAACACTACAATAATGTTGGCTTTTATCAATCCCATAAAGTGTAGGGGTTAATCCTAAGTCGGATTCACCTTCACTTAATTTGATTCAGAATTACTTAGTACGCTTGAACTTAATGTCCCAAACACCATGACCTAAACGGTGGCCACGAGCTTCAAACTTAGTCAGTGGACGCTCGTCTGGACGAGGAATGTAATCACCATCTTCAGCGATATTCTCGAAACCTGGAGCTACGTTCATCACTTCAATCATATGTTCTGCGTAGTTTTCCCAGTCTGTTGCCATGTGGAAAATACCAGTATCAAGTTGCAGCTTACCGCGAACCATCTCTGCAAACTCAGCCTTAACGATACGACGTTTGTGGTGACGAGCTTTATGCCATGGGTCAGGGAAGAACAGTTGCAGTGTATGCAGGCTGCTGTCTGGGATCATGTGTTCAAATACTTCTACTGCATCGTGACACATTACACGCAGGTTAGTTACGCCAGCATCGCGAGCTGTACCTAAACACGCACCAACACCTGGGCTGTGAACTTCAATACCTAAGAAGTTTTTCTCAGGCGCATTCTTTGCCATTTCAACCAGTGATGCACCCATACCGAAGCCAATTTCTAGTACAACAGGGTTGTCGTTGCCAAACACTTCTTTCCAATTAAGAAGTTCTGGGTTGTAGTCGATACCCATTGTTGGCCAACATTCGTTCATCGCGTTTTCTTGGCCTTTTGTTAAGCGGCCTTCGCGGCGAACAAAACTACGGATCTTACGAACCAGTTTGCCGTCTTCAGTATATTCGTTAGTGGTCACTTCACTCATTGATTTTTGCCTGCACATTGATTAATCAAAGCGGGGATTATCCAAAGAATTGCCTCCGGTGCAAGTCTTTCCGTGGATAAATTCCCACACAATTTGTCTGTTTTACATCCAACCGTAAGTGTGGTGCAATTTCACTCCTAATAATAGCAAAGCATAGAGCATGTCGTGACTCCTTTCGCAACCGCCATATTAAAGTGGTATGACGCCTTTGGGCGCAAAGAATTACCTTGGCAACAAAACAAAACCGCCTACACCGTTTGGCTATCTGAAATCATGCTTCAGCAGACTCAAGTGGCCACGGTGATTCCATACTACCAGCGCTTTTTAGAACGCTTTCCAACAGTTATTGACCTAGCGAACGCCGAACAAGATGAGGTGCTGCACTTATGGACAGGGCTTGGCTATTACGCGCGAGCTCGTAACTTACATAAGGCTGCAAAGATTGTTACCGAGCAATATGATGGTGAATTTCCGCTTTCTATCGAAGAAATGAACGCGCTACCGGGTATTGGGCGCTCTACTGCCGCTGCAGTGTTGTCCTCTGTGCATAAACTCCCTCATGCGATTCTTGATGGCAACGTCAAACGCACCTTAGCGAGAAGCTTTGCAGTAGAAGGTTGGCCGGGGCAAAAGAAAGTCGAGAACCAGCTTTGGGAACACGCAGAAGCACACACTCCCAATCAAGATGTTGATAAGTACAATCAAGCCATGATGGACATGGGTGCGATGGTTTGTACTCGTAGCAAGCCCAAATGTACGTTATGCCCGATTGAAAGCATGTGTGAAGCTAAGAAGATCGATAGACAACTCGATTTCCCTGGCAAGAAGCCTAAGAAAGAAAAGCCGATAAAAGAAACATGGTTTGTGATTCTGTACCACAACAATCAAGTATGGCTCGAGCAACGCCCTCAATCTGGTATCTGGGGAGGACTATTCTGTTTCCCTCAAAATGAAAACGCAGAGATCGAACATCAACTAGACCTTCGTTCGATCAAAGACAATGAAACCAATTCGATCAAGACCATGATTGCGTTTCGACATACTTTCAGCCACTACCACTTAGATATCACGCCTGTATTAGTAAAATTAGATAAACAACCAGATTTGATAATGGAAGGGACTAAAGGTCTCTGGTATAACTTATCAAAACCGGAAGAAATTGGCCTAGCCGCTCCTGTAAAGCAGCTTATTGAGAGCCTACCCTTTGAACTGAACGACGTTTGAATCAACGAACGCGATAAGAGGAACCACTATGAGCCGCACTGTATTTTGTGCTCGCCTTCAAAAAGATGCTGAAGGCCTAGATTTTCAACTTTACCCGGGTGACCTAGGTAAGCGTATCTTTGACAACGTATCTAAAGAAGCTTGGGGACAATGGCAAAGTAAGCAAACTATGCTTATCAATGAAAAGAAGCTGAACATGATGGATCCTGAGCATCGTAAACTTCTTGAAACTGAGATGGTTAACTTCCTTTTCGAAGGTAAAGATGTCGTTATTGATGGCTATACCCCGCCTAGCGAATAAGACATTTATTTAAATAAATTTTAATGACATCATGGTTTACGCCGCGATGTCATTTTTGTATGAGGAACTATGAAAAAGCTAAGTTACTTCCTAACAGCCATGTTGTTAACAGGGTGCAGTCGTGAATTTGTCGAGAGCATTTATGATGTTAACTACGAACCAACCAACCGGTTTGTAAGTAATTTGGCAGAACTACCAGGGCAATTTGAAAAAGATACTGGGGCGTTGGATGCTTTGATTAGTAGCTTTTCAGGCAATATCCAAAAGCGTTGGGGCAGCAGTGAAGTAAAGATGGCAGGTAAGAGTAACTATGTGAAATACATAGACAATTATCTAAGCCGTTCAGAAGTTAACTTCAGTCAAGGTATCATAACGGTAGAAACCGTCTCCTTAACAGATCCTAAAAAGCACCTCAAAAATGCGATCATGACGACGCTCCTGACACCCGATGATCCAGCTCATGTCGATCTATTTTCGTCCAAAAGCATAAAGCTAGAAGGTCAACCTTTCCTCTACAACCAAGTCGTAGACCAAGAGAAAAAGCCCATCCAATGGACATGGCGTGCTAACAAATTCGCAGATTACCTGATCGCCAATAACCTAAAAACCAAAGAGGTAGACTTTAAAAAAGCCTACTACGTCGAAATCCCAATGGTGGCAGATCATGCGAGCAAACGTAGTTATAAGTACGCCGACATAGTACAACGAGCATCTCAACGCTATGACATCCCTGAAGACTTGATCTATGCAATCATCAAGACAGAAAGCAGCTTCAATCCTTACGCGGTGAGCTGGGCAAATGCTTATGGTCTTATGCAGGTGGTACCTAAAACCGCTGGACGAGATGTCTTTAAGCTCGTTAAAAAGAAACCTGGAGAACCAAGTCCTGAGTACTTATTCAATCCAGAAAACAACATTGATGCAGGCACCGCATACTTTTACATCCTTAAAAATCGTTATTTAAAAGACGTAAAACACCCAACCACGCTTGAGTACAGTATGATCTCTGCATACAACGGCGGCACTGGTGGCGTGCTCAATACTTTCAGTAAGGATAGAAAGCGAGCAATGCGTGACTTAAATTCATTGCAACCGAGTCAAGCTTACTGGGCACTAACAAAGAAACATCCCAATAAAGAGTCGCGCCGATACTTAGAGAAAGTAACAAAATTCAAGAAAGATTTTAACCAAGGTAAAACGTAAGCCTCACTTTTGAATAAAAAAACAACTAACGAACGTTTTTTTTAGTTATTTTCAAAAAAGGTGTTGACGGTTATGCAGAAAATCCGTTTAATAGCGCTCCGTTGCCCGGATAGCTCAGTCGGTAGAGCAGAGGATTGAAAATCCTCGTGTCGGTGGTTCGATTCCGCCTCCGGGCACCACAATTTGATTTGTTGGTGTCAACACTCTTTAACAGGGAGTAGCAACACGGACAAAAGCATAAAGAATTTAGTGTGCCGACTTAGCTCAGTAGGTAGAGCAACTGACTTGTAATCAGTAGGTCACCAGT